>NZ_QOZT01000045.1:0-29245 GCF_003345135.1 Acidovorax sp. BoFeN1 | reverse complement strand
ATGTCCAGGGGTGCCGGGCGCAGCCGCTGGGGCGGGCTGCACCGGCGTTGCAGCGCGTGGCGACAGGCTCTTCGCGGGCGGAATTTTGGGCTGGTTGGGGCGGTTGGGGTTGACCTCCGAGGCTGCCGGAATCTGTGCCAGCTTGCGGGGAGAAACCGGTTTGATCGCCGGAGCTGCGCCCTGTGGTTTGGTTGCCGCGCGGGCAGCCAGCTTGCGCTTTTCTTCGTCACTCAGCGCCTGATAGGCTTGCCATTGGGCTAGTTTGTTGTCGCGGGCCAGGCGATTGGAGTCGGCATAGTTGAGCCTTGCCTGATTGCGCTGCTGCGCGCTGAGGCTGGCCCATTCCGTCATGCGACTGTGCAGCTTTTCCTGCTCGGTTTCAGGCAGCGTCGGAAAATTCTGGGCGAGGGCGAGCCAGCGCCGTTTTTGCAACTCGCTGAGAAGTGCCCAACGTTCCGCCAGTGGGTAAAGTGCCAATTTTTGGGGCGTGTTCAGAACTTCCCAGCCCGGGCCGGCATGGGTTTGCCGGTTCGGGTCGGTCACCGTGCCGGGGGCGCCCTTGCCACCAGACTTGGGTGCCAGCGCAGCGGCTGGAAGCAGGGTGCCGGGTGCCATGCGCACCTGATTGAGCACTGACACGCCGCCTGCCGCGAGCGCGCCTAAAAGCACCAAAGCCAGCACGAAGGCTGGCATGGTGAGGCGGGCGTCAGGTGAACTTGAGTGCATGCAGTAAAAAGGGCGCAATCAGTTGCTGGAATGTGCTGTTTTCAGGAACTGTACAAAACCGGGGTCGGAATAGGCTGCAGGGGGGAGATCATCGGTCAGCAATGCAGCGTCGACTTCTGCCACTTCGTTGGTGCCGATTTCGTCCTGGGAATCATTGATCACCACAAGTCCCACCAGCAGGGCCATTACCGGGATGGCCGAAACCAGCGCACTCCACCAGCCACTGCGTTCGTTGCCACCGCCGAGCACCGCCGTGTTGCCTGAATGCAGAACGGCAGGGGCTGCACGCCGGACCTGCACGACGACTTTGCGCTTGGCCAGTGCCTGCATGCGGGCGGCGCGCAGCCGCTCGGAAATATCGTAGGGCAGGTCATCCGTTCCACTGGTCAGTCGCGCGGTGACGCGGCGGGCGAAACGATCTGCCGCCATTTCGGTGGGGAGAGTGTTTGCTTTGTTCATGGCTCGATTCCTTTTGCCTTCAGTGCCTTGCTGAGGGCCTGTACTGCACGAAAACAGTGTGTTTTGACGCTGCCTTCGGAGCAGCCCATGGCGGCTGCTGTTTCTGCGACATCCATTTCTTCCCAGTAACGCATGAGAAACGCTTCCCGTTGACGTGCTGGCAACTCCTCAATCTCTGCTTCGATGTCCTTGAAGGTCTGCGCGCGCCGCGCCAGATCTTCCGCGCTTTCAGCCCGCTCCCCATTGTCGGGGCCGGCATAGGCTTCAAGCAGATCAAATTCTGCGCCGTCGTCGCCCGGTCCATCAAAGTCGCTCATGCTGGAAAACAGCGCATTGCGCGTCTTCTGGCGACGAAACCAGTCCAGCGTGCAGTTCGACAGAATGCGCTGAAAGAGCATGGGCAGCTCGCCCGGGGGCTTGTCGCCGTAGTGCTCGGCCAGCTTGAGCATGCTGTCCTGAACAATGTCCAGGGCCGCTTCCTCGTTGCGGACGTGATAGATCGAGCGCTTGAATGCGCGCTTTTCTACACTTTTGAGGAAATCGGAGAGTTCTTGTTCTGTTGCCAAGAGGAGTCAGCCCGGGAGGGTCGATGTCGTGCGAGAACGCACGATAGAGCGGTCATAGCCATTCAATTATCGCATTGGGCGCTGAATTTTCCGCGAATAGCTGGTTTTGTTCGTGTTGCAGTGCGATAATTTCGTTTGCAATTCAAAAGGCAAACGGGTCACGGTCCGGCGCGGCAATCATCCCGCCCATGTCCTTGGCCTCAAGTTCCGAGCTGGCTTCACGAGAGTCCATGCGAGGAGCACCCAAGGTTTTTCGTCAGAGAAATTCACAAAGGTTGATCATGGAAATCACAAAGGCTGAACTCACATCGGCAGCCGCTGCCTCCCAAGGCAACTTCCCCGCCTCCGGCTCTCAGGACCTCATGGGTTCTGAAATTCTCGTCAAGTCGTTGCAGGCCGAAAACGTTCAGTACATCTGGGGCTACCCAGGCGGCGCAGTTTTGTACATCTACGACGCGCTGTACAAGCAAGACACCATTCAGCATGTGCTGGTGCGCCATGAACAGGCAGCAGTGCATGCGGCAGACGGCTACGCACGAGCCACCGGCGAGGTGGGTGTGGCGCTGGTCACTTCAGGCCCGGGGCTTACCAATGCCGTGACCGGCATTGCCACGGCCTACATGGACAGCATTCCCATGGTGATCATCTCCGGCCAGGTGCCCACGGCGGCCATCGGTCTGGATGCTTTCCAGGAATGCGACACGGTGGGCATCACGCGCCCCATCGTGAAGCACAACTTCCTGGTCAAGGATCCACGCGATCTGGCCATGACGCTGAAAAAAGCCTTCCACATCGCACGCACCGGCCGACCTGGCCCCGTGGTGGTCGACATTCCGAAGGACGTTTCGTTCAAGAAGGTGCCTTACTCCGGTTATCCCCAAACCGTGGAAATGCGCTCCTACAACCCGGTAAAGAAGGGCCACGGCGGCCAGATTCGCAAGGCGCTTCAGTTGCTGCTGGCGGCCAAGCGCCCCTATATCTATACTGGCGGTGGTGTGTTGCTGGGCAATGCCACCAACGAGTTGCGTACCCTGGTCGACATGCTGGGCTACCCCGTGACCAACACGTTGATGGGCCTGGGTGCCTATCCGGCGTCGGATCGCAAATTCCTGGGCATGCTGGGCATGCACGGCACCATCGAAGCCAACAATGCCATGCAGAACTGCGATGTGCTGCTGGCGGTTGGCGCGCGGTTTGACGACCGCGTGATCGGCAACACCAAGCATTTTGCGCAGAACGAGCGCAAGATCATCCATGTGGACATCGACCCGTCTAGCATCTCCAAGCGCGTCAAGGTCGATATTCCGATTGTGGGCGATGTGAAAGACGTGCTGACCGAGCTGATCTCGATGATCCGCGAAGGCAGCACCCGCCCCGACGCCGGCGCGCTCGCCGCCTGGTGGGACACCATTGAAGGCTGGCGCAAGCGCGATTGCCTCAAGTACGACATGGGCAGCGGCGATGTGATCAAGCCGCAGTATGTGGTCGAGACGCTGTGGAACATGACCAAGGACGCGGACACCTACATCACGTCCGACGTGGGCCAGCACCAGATGTGGGCCGCGCAGTACTACCGCTTTGACGAGCCGCGCCGCTGGATCAATTCTGGTGGCCTGGGCACCATGGGCGTGGGCATCCCCTATGCCATGGGCATCAAGCTGGCCAAGCCGCAAAGCGAAGTGTTCTGCATCACGGGCGAAGGCTCGGTGCAGATGAACATTCAAGAACTGTCCACTTGCCTGCAGTACAACACGCCGATCAAGATCTGCGCATTGAATAACCGCTATCTGGGCATGGTGCGCCAGTGGCAGGAGATTGAATACTCCGGCCGCTACAGCCACAGCTACATGGACGCGCTGCCCAACTTCGTCAAGCTGGCCGAGGCCTATGGGCATGTGGGCCTGCTGATCGAACACCCCAAAGACGTGGAGCCCGCGCTGCGCGAGGCGCGCAAGCTCAAGGACCGCACCGTGTTCATGGACTTCCGCACCGACCCCACCGAGAACGTGTTCCCGATGGTGCAGGCCGGCAAGGGCATTACCGAAATGTTGCTGGGGTCGGAAGATCTTTAAGCCAAATCGGCCTCCAGCGCTTTTCCATCAAGCGTAAGTAGCTATTAATTTAATAGCATTCAATTTTTGACGAATCTATTGACTGCCAAGCCCGTGCATTACCGTGCACGGGGGAGGGCAGCAAAAAGAGGAATCTGGACACCATGAAACACATCATTGCCGTTTTGCTCGAAAACGAACCCGGCGCGCTGTCGCGCGTTGTGGGCCTGTTCTCTGCCCGGGGTTACAACATCGAGTCGCTCACCGTGGCGCCTACCGAGGATGCGTCGCTCTCGCGCATGACCATCCAGACCACGGGCTCCGAAGACGTGATCGAGCAGATTACCAAGCACCTGAACCGTCTCATCGAGGTGGTGAAAGTGGTGGACCTGACCGAAGGCGCTTACACCGAGCGCGAGCTCATGATGGTGAAGGTGCGAGCGGTGGGCAAGGAGCGTGAGGAGATGAAGCGCATGGCCGACATCTTCCGCGGCCGCATCATCGACGTCACCGAAAAGAGCTACACCATCGAGCTCACTGGCGACCAGTCCAAGAACGATGCCTTTTTGCAGGCGATCGACCGCACGGCGATCCTGGAAACCGTCCGCACCGGTGCCAGCGGCATCGGGCGCGGCGAGCGCATCTTGCGCGTGTAACGGATTCGCCTTCAACCAGCTAACGGTGCTGGGTCGCCTTGCCGTGCCAGAGCACTGTTTGCGGTTCCCCGCCTGGTTATCCGGTTGACGTCGAATCCTATGTAAGACAATCGACTGTTTAGTTTTCAACCCCCAACAACGCATTTCAACCGGAGCGACCCATGAAAGTTTTCTACGACAAAGACTGTGACCTGAGCCTGATCAAGGGCAAGACCGTTGCCATCATCGGCTATGGCTCGCAGGGCCACGCCCATGCACAAAACCTGAACGACAGTGGCGTGAAGGTCGTGGTCGGTCTGCGCAAGGGCGGCGCCTCGTGGGACAAGGTCGGCAAGGCTGGCCTCACGGTGATGGAGGTCAACGACGCCGTGAAGGCTGCTGACGTGGTCATGATCTTGCTGCCCGACGAAGACATCGCTGGCGTCTACAAGAACAATGTCGAGCCCCACATCAAGCAAGGCGCATCTCTGGCCTTTGCCCACGGCTTCAACGTGCACTACAACCAGGTCGTGCCCCGCGCCGATCTGGATGTGTGGATGGTGGCCCCCAAGGCACCCGGCCACACCGTGCGCAACACCTACACCCAGGGCGGCGGCGTGCCCCACCTGGTGGCCGTGCACCAGGACAAGACGGGCAAGGCCCGTGACCTGGCACTGAGCTATGCCATGGCCAACGGTGGCGGCAAGGCCGGCATCATCGAGACCAACTTCAAGGAAGAAACCGAGACCGACCTGTTCGGCGAGCAGGCCGTGCTGTGCGGCGGTGCTGTCGAGCTGATCAAGATGGGTTACGAAACCCTGGTCGAAGCCGGTTATGCCCCAGAAATGGCCTACTTCGAGTGCTTGCACGAGCTCAAGCTCATCGTGGACCTGATCTACGAAGGCGGCATTGCCAACATGAACTACTCGATCTCGAACAACGCCGAATATGGCGAGTACGTGACCGGCCCTGAAGTGATCAACACGCAGTCGCGCGAAGCCATGCGCAATGCCCTGAAGCGCATCCAGAACGGCGAATACGCCAAGATGTTCATCCTGGAAGGCCGCACCGGCTACCCCAGCATGACGGCGCGCCGCCGCAACACGGCCGACCACTCCATCGAAAAGGTGGGCGGCCAGTTGCGCGCGATGATGCCCTGGATCGCCAAGAACAAGCTGGTCGACCAGACCCGCAACTGATTCTTCGCGCCTGAAGCATCACGCGCACCCAAAGGCCACTTCGGTGGCCTTTTTTGTGGGCGGGGCACAGCGTGGCTGGCGCTACACTGCTGCCTTCGCCTTGTACCCGTTCGGCGTTATGCCTGGTCTGCGGGTGAGAACCAAATACTATAAATTTGAGAGCTGCTTGCGCATGACTGGCAAGCGCTGGAGGTCTATTTGATGCATGACGGCAATGAATCCACCGAAAACCCCGGTGTGATGGTGCGCAAGCGGCGCAAGGGCATCTACATCCTGCCCAACTTGTTCACGCTGGCGGCATTGTTCGGTGGGTTCTATTCCATCGTGATGGCCATGAACGGGCGTTTTGACATGGCCGCTGTGGGTGTCTTCTGTGCCATGGTGCTCGACAGCCTCGACGGGCGTGTGGCCCGCATGACCAATACGCAAAGTGCTTTTGGCGAGCAAATGGATTCACTGTCCGACATGGTGTCGTTTGGTGCAGCGCCGGCGCTGATTGCCTACGAATGGGCGCTCAGGGGGCTGGGCCGCTGGGGCTGGATTGCCGCGTTTGTCTATTGCGCATGCGCTGCGCTGCGTCTGGCGCGGTTCAACGTCAACACCAGCGTGGTGGACAAGCGCTATTTTCAGGGCTTGCCGTCGCCTGCCGCCGCCGCGCTGGTGGCGGGCTTCATCTGGCTGATGACCGAGTTGGGTGTGCATCGCGGTGAAGACGCCTGGCTCACTTGGTCGCAAGTGAGCTGGGTGATGTTTGCCTGCACGCTGTATGCGGGCCTCACCATGGTGACCAATGTGCCGTTCTACAGCTTCAAGGACGTGCAAATGAAGAAAAGCGTGCCCTTCGTTGTCATCGTGCTGATTGCGCTGGGCATAGCCATCATCAACATTCATCCGCCCATCGTCCTGTTTGGCGTGTTCGTGCTGTATGGCCTGAGCGGCTATGGGGTGTATGCGTGGCGCAAGGCCAAGGGGCAGCACAGCAGTGTGATCAGCATGTCGACCGATGAACCCGATGAACGGGGTCTGCACCGGTGACAGCGGCAGGGCGCAAAAAACTGTGCTACATTGGAACGCATGAACACGTTTGCACTGGCTCTACTGCTATCTCCCCACGGGCGGAGACTGTAGGCGCACGCGCACACTTTTTCCACAAAGGCCCGTATGCACCCGCAACGGGCCTTTTGTTTTGGGCGCCAGAATTTTGACGTTGCGGGCAACAACCCACCAGTATCAGGAGAAACCACATGGCCGACAAACTCATCATTTTTGACACCACCTTGCGCGATGGCGAGCAGTCCCCAGGCGCGTCGATGACCAAGGACGAAAAGCTGCGCATTGCCCGTCAGCTCGAACGCCTGAAGGTGGACGTGATCGAAGCCGGCTTTGCTGCCAGCTCCAACGGGGATTTTGAAGCCGTCCAGGCGATCGCCAATGCGATCAAGGAATCGACCATCTGCTCACTGTCCCGCGCGAACGATCGCGATATCGCGCGCGCAGCCGAGGCCCTCCAGGGTGCGGCCAGCGCACGGATCCACACCTTTATCGCGACGTCGGCGCTGCACATGGAAAAGAAGCTGCGCATGACGCCAGAGCAGGTGCTGGAGCAGGCCAAGCAGTCGGTGCGCTTTGCGCGCAACCTGGTGGGCGATATTGAGTTCAGCCCCGAAGACGGCTACCGCAGCGACCCCGATTTTCTGTGCCGTGTGATCGAGGCGGTGATTGCCGAGGGCGCCACCACCATCAATGTGCCAGATACCGTGGGCTATGCCGTGCCCGAGCTGTACGGCCAGTTCATCAAGAACCTGCGCGAGCGCGTGCCCAACAGCGACAAGGCCATTTGGTCGGTGCACTGCCATAACGATCTGGGCATGGCAGTGGCCAATTCGCTCGCTGGAGTGAAGATCGGCGGTGCGCGCCAGGTGGAATGCACCATCAATGGCCTGGGTGAGCGGGCTGGCAACTGCTCGCTTGAAGAGGTTGTCATGGCCGTCAAGACGCGCCGCGACTATTACGGGCTGGACGTCGGCATCGACACCAAGCACATTGTGGCCGCCAGTCGCATGGTGAGCCAGACCACGGGTTTTGTGGTGCAGCCCAACAAGGCCGTGGTGGGCGCCAATGCGTTTGCCCATGCCAGCGGCATCCACCAGGACGGCGTCCTGAAGGCCCGTGACACCTATGAAATCATGCGTGCGGAAGACGTGGGCTGGAGTGCCAACAAGATCGTTCTGGGCAAGCTGAGCGGACGCAACGCTTTCAAGCAGCGCCTGCAGGAACTGGGCGTGCAACTGGAAAGCGAAACCGATGTCAACAATGCGTTCGCAAAGTTCAAAGAGCTGGCTGACCGCAAGAGCGAGATTTTTGACGAGGACATCCTGGCGCTGGTGAGTGACGAAAGCGTGACCAGCGAGAAAGAGCAATTTGGGTTTGTTTCGCTTTCTCAGCACAGCGAAACGGGCGAGCGCCCCCAGGCCACGATCGTGTTCACCGTGGATGGCAAGGAGGTTCGCGGGCAGTCCGATGGCAATGGTCCCGTGGATGCATCGCTCAAAGCCATTGAGTCACATGTCCAGAGTGGTGCGGAAATGGTTCTGTATTCGGTCAACGCCATCAGTGGATCGACCGAAAGCCAGGGCGAAGTCACGGTGCGTCTGCAAAACAGCGGTCGTGTCGTGAATGGCGTGGGATCGGACCCGGACATCGTGGTTGCCTCCGCCAAAGCCTATCTGAGCGCGTTGAATAAATTACAAAGTAAAGCTGACCGTGTGGCCGCACAAGGTTGAGGCGTGAACCTATAATTCACTTACTTTATTGAAAAGTCGTGCAAGCTGTTGATCTTGCGCGACTTTTTTCAATTCTGTACACTGCCTACACCTTTTACCGTTTGGAGCACTTTGATGCACCATCGCCGCCGCACAGCAGTGAATCCTTTCCTTCAGTTTTTTGGTCTCCTTGTTGTGAGCGTTGCGCTGGTGTTTCCAGCCGCCCATGCAGCGGAACGAAAAAAAGCTTCGGTCAAAAAGCCCCAAACCCAGTCCGTCAGCGCCAAGCGTTCGGTGGTACTGCGCAAGGCTGCCGGTGCGGGCAAGGCGGTGCGCGTTACAGCGCGAACCGCCAGGGCGCCTACGCGGGTTGCCTACGTGCCTGCCAAGCCTTCTTTCGCCCAGATGGCTGGACTTCACCAGGTCAGCGACCCCCTTGATCTGAAGTCCAGCGTGGCCTTCGTGATCGACCAGGACACGAATGAGGTTCTGATCAGCAAGAACGACCATGCGGTGTTGCCCATTGCATCGCTGACCAAGCTCATGACGGGCCTCGTCATCACCCAGGCCCGTCTGCCCATGGATGAGCTTGTGACCATTACCCAGGATGACGTGGATACGGAAAAGGGCAGCCGCTCGCGCCTGAGCGTAGGCACCACCTTGACCCGTGGCGAGATGCTGCATCTGGCGCTTATGTCCAGTGAAAACCGTGCGGCGCACGCACTGGGGCGCACCTACCCAGGCGGGCTCAATGCGTTTGTAGCCCTGATGAACAGCAAGGCCCGCTCATTGGGAATGACCGACACCAACTATGTCGAGCCCACGGGTCTGTCGAGCCGCAACCAAGCGAGTGCGCGCGATCTGGCTCGACTGGTGAATGCGGCCCATGGAGACCCGGTGATGCGGGAGTTCTCCACCTCTCCCGGATACGAGGTCGCAGTGGGTGAAAGGACCTTGCAGTACAACAACACCAATGGGCTAGTGAAAAACCCTGAGTGGAATATCGGACTGCAAAAGACCGGTTACATCTCTGAGGCGGGCCGGTGCCTGGTGATGCAGACACACATCGCGGGGCGCAAGCTCATCATGGTTTTTCTTGATTCCGCGGGCAAGTTCAGTCGGCTGGGTGACGCGCAGCGTGTGCGCAATTGGGTGGAGGCCCTGCCTGCACTGGGTTCCCAACTCCAGGCGACCCGGTCCAGTCCAGGCTAGTCCGCGCTTGTTTCGCCTGGGGCGACGATCCGCAGGATTCCGGGTCTTTTCTACACATTCGCAGGGCTGCTGCCCGCGTCTTTGGTGGCCAGGTAGCCTAGCGCCAAAGAGATCTCTTGGGCTGTGGCCTGCAGCTTGGGCAGCCAGCCTTCATCCAGGCGATCGGCCGGGGCCGATATCGACAGGCCCGCTACCAGCTTGCTCTGGTCGTCATAGACCCCTGCCGCCATGCAGCGCACTCCAAGTTCCAGTTCTTCGTTATCACGGGCAATGCCATATTGGCGTGCCTTGGCAAGTTCGCGCTCAAGTATCGGCAGTTGGGTGATGCTGTTGCGGGTGTGTCCTGCCAGCCCTGTGCGCGTGGCATAGGCGCGCACACGTTGCGGGTCGTCGAGCGCCAGAAACAGTTTGCCTGTCGACGTCAGGTGCAGCGGAGCACGCCCACCGATGGCGCGCACCACCTGCATTCCAGAGCGTTCACTGTAGGCGCGTTCCACATAAACAATTTCGTCACCCTGGCGCATGCTCAGGTTCACGGGTTGCTGAATGAGTTTGTGCAGATTGCGCATGGGTGCAAGTGCCGCATCGCGCACACTCAGGCGAGCCTTGACGAGATTGCCCAGCTCCAGCAGCCGCATGCCCAGCCGGTAGCTGCCTGATTCGGGCCGATCAACAAACCGTCCAATGGTCAGGTCGTTGAGAATGCGATGGGTCGTGGAGGGGTGCAGTCCGGTCTTTTCGCTGATTTCCTTGAGGGAAATGGCTTCTTCGCGCGAGGCCAGGACATCGATCAGCGTGAACATGCGTTCCAGCACCTGAACGCTGGGTTTCACGGGAATGCCTGGATCTTTTTTCTTCATGGGATGGTGCGTGACGGGAATGTGCGCATTTTATCTTGTGAAATTTTGCTGATGCGATGGGCGACCAGATGCTTGATGGTCCGGCGGGCAGATCCATGTGTTTGCTACCCGTATCTCATGGGGCGTAAACCGGGCTTTGTAGTTCATCTTGGTGCTTTCCTGGATCCAGTAACCCAGGTACACATGGGGCAGCCCCAATGACCTCGCCTGTTCAATCTGCCACATCACGTTGTAGGTGCCGTAGCTGCAACCTGCATCCGGCGCATAGAAGGTGTAAACGGCCGAGAGGCCATCGTTCAGGACATCCAGGATGGAGACCATCTTCAGAGCCCCTGCATCACCAGATGCATCGAGTTCGCGAAACTCCACGAGACGGGTGTTTACCCGGCTTTGCAGCAGGAACTGTGTGTACTGGTCAATGCTGTCGTGGTCCATGCCACCCCCAGGATGGCGGGCGTTCTGATAAACCCGGTACAACTGGTAATGCTCTGGAATGAAACACAGCCTCAGCACCCGGGCCTGCAGGCGCCCGTGTCGCGCAACTGCTCTGCGCTGGCTGCGATCGGGCTTGAAATCGTGGGCTTTGATACGCAGCGGGACACATGCCTGGCACCCGTCACAATAAGGGCGATAGGTGAACATGCCGCTGCGCCGGAACCCCTGTGCCACCAGGCCTGAGTAAAGATCGCTTTGAATGAGATGGCTCGGGGTGGCGACCTGCGACCGTGCCTGCCGATCGGGCAGGTAACTGCAAGGGTAAGGGGCCGTTGCGTAAAACTGCAGCGTTTGCAGCGGGAGGTCGTTGAGTTGCGTCATGCCGTGGGCGCCCGGGTATTACAGCAATTCGTTCCAGTATAGGGGCTCGAAGTGCCACGGAATGGGCGGCTGGGAGCTTTGGTCTTTAACATGCTGTATGAACGTTGTGCGCGGTATTTCACGTGCACCGAGCGATGCCAGGTGCGCTGTGTTTTGTTGGCAGTCAATCAGTTCGACACCGTTGCGGCGGCACAGGCAAACCAGAGCTGCCAGTGCGATCTTGGAGGCATCCGTCGCTTGGGCGAACATGGATTCTCCGAATACAGCGTGTCCGATCGCCACGCAATACAGTCCACCTGCCAGCTTTCCGTCGACCCATGTTTCCACGCTGTGCGCAGTGCCTTGTGTATGCAGCGCTTCATAGGCTGCCACCATGGCAGGGACGATCCAGGTGCCGTTCTGCCCTTCCCGCGCGGCGCTGGAGCACGACCGGATGACCTGGTCAAAAGCGGAGTCGATGCGTATTTCGCAGGCCGCATCGGCGCGAAACCGATTCAGTGTCTTTCTTAGTGACCGGTGCAGCCGGAACTCGGCAACTTTCAGCACCATGCGCGGGTCTGGTGCCCACCACAGAATGGGCTGACCGGCGCTGAACCACGGAAACGTACCCTGAGCGTAGGCTGCGCGCAGTTGGGACACTCCAAGGGCTCCGCCCGCTGCCAGCAGTCCCGGGGCCGGGCTGTCCGCTCCCCATGCGGTGGAAGGATCGGGTAACGGGTCCTCTGGTTCCAGCCAGGGCAGTTGAGGAGGCATATCGCGCTGAGTCAGGAAAGCATTCGATTGTGCTGCAAAGCGCCGTTCACGTGGGCCCAGCGCGAGCCAGGGCAACGCGCTCTTCTTGCGAGCATCATGCTTTCGCGGGTTGCTTCACCAATACTGGCATTGTCTCCGCTGGAATGAGGCCATGTTTGGCACATGTGCTCGCGATCACGCCGAGCTCTTGCTCAATCTCTTGAAATGATGGCCGACTTGTCGGGATATCGGAAAGGCACCGGGCTTTCAACTGGTGGAGTGTTGTCAGTCTGTCGTCCGAGTCTGCCGGCATATCGCTGCGTTCGACCAACTCTTCCAGAAGACAGCCGAACGCACGCACTTCGAGCTGTTGCAGTCTGCTGTGAAGCGCTGAGGGACCGGGTGGATACAAAGAAGCCGCCCCAAAATCGCCGAGCAGCGCACGGCCTTGTTCTTCATGCAGGATGTTATGCGCGTAGAGGTCGCCGTGGATGATGCCTTGCTGGTGCAGATGGTGGGCCGCAGCGGCAATATCGAGCGTGAGGCGCAATATGGCGGTCAGGTCAAAGCGCACGCCTTGCGCATAAACATCACGTGTGCACGATTGCAGGCTGGGTGGGGCGGCCAGGTTGCGAAAACGGGTGTCGATCAGCGACATCACCAAGCCATTGGCACCGGCAGGATGGTGCGCAATCCGGCCCAGGACAGGGATCAGGCCGGGGTGCTTGCCCGCTTGAATGCAGGTCGTCATTTCGGACATAGGCAGGCCGTCACTGGTGATGTCGCCTTTGAATATCTTGACGGCAACCGGTTGCACCTGATCACGGTGAAAAAGCTCGGCCATGTAGATGACCCCTGAGGCGCCTTCTCCCAGTGGGTGCACGATTCGCAGTCGATCCCAGGGGATCGAAGCGATAGGCGTGGCAACTTGCGCAGAACGCCCCGGCGCTTCACAAAATGGATTTCCGGCGTATGCCAGCCACGACAACCGCGGCATTGTCATGAGCCACTCCGGCAATTCAGTCAGCTGGTTGGCAGCAACGCGCAGCAGTTCCAGGCGCGAGCATCGGGACAGCTCGGGGGGCAAGGTTTTCAGCTGATTCCCTGAAAGCATCAGCTTTTGCAGTTGGGTGCAGTCTCCGATTTGGGCTGGCAATTCGTTAATGCGGTTGTCGGTCAGAATCAGCCAGCGCAGCAGCGGAGGAAGTCCCTTCTCCGATACTGTGCGGATTTGATTGGCCCTGAATCCCACCATGCTCAGCTGCGGACACCGGCCTAACACCTCGGGTAACTCTGTGAACTGATTGTCCGAGCAGAACAGGATGCGCAGCTTGCTCAATCGATTCAGATCGTCCGGCAAGGAAGTCAACGCATTGCCGGATAGATCCAGGATCTCCAGCGTATCTGCCAATTCAAATAGTGCCTGCGGAAATGCCGTCAAACCGCAGGCCAGTCTGACCTGGCGAGCACCTCGGAGGTCGCCGCAATGCAGTTGATCCAGAGTGTTCATGGCAGGCAATGACAGTTCATCGTGATGGAGTGTTGGCCGAACATCGGTGTTCTCGACACCGCCCGAAGGTCGATGCGTTGCGACACTGGTGCGTGCGGCAACCCTTTTCGGTTGTTTGCCATTACTACAAAGCAAAAAGGCTACCCGGAAGGGTAGCCTTTGCTGCCAATTGATGGCTCCTCGACCTGGGCTCGAACCAGGGACCTACGGATTAACAGTCCGGCGCTCTACCGACTGAGCTATCGAGGAATGATCGGTATGTAAAAGGCCCTGCGTGCACATGCAGGGCCAGAAAAATCTTGGCTCCTCGACCTGGGCTCGAACCAGGGACCTACGGATTAACAGTCCGGCGCTCTACCGACTGAGCTATCGAGGAACAAGACTTAGATTATATACATAAAAATAGAGCAATTCCCCGTGGCCTGCGCTCATTAGGTGCGCTTGTCTGTGGGCTCGGGCCTGCGCCACAGCCATGCCAGCACACAGGCCATACAAATGCAGGCGAGAGCCACAGCCCAGCGAGGGGTTTCAGTGAAAGCCAGAATGGTGCCGCTCACGGCCATCATCACGGTGGCGCTCCATTTGGAGCGGCGACTTACGCGGCCACCGCTGGCCCAGTTGCGCAGCATGGGGCCGAACAGCGGGTGGAGCCAAAGCCATCGGTAGAGCCTGGGTGAACTCCGGGCCGCCGCCCATGCGGCCAGCAATATGAAAACGGTGGTTGGCAACCCGGGCAAAAATATGCCCACAATGCCCAGAACCAGGCACAACAGCGCAAACACTGTCAGTAACCAACGCAGGGGCCGCGGTAGCTCCTTGGGCATCGGTGTGTCAGGAGGGTTTTTGGTAGGCAAAGCCATTGGCCTTGATTGTGCATGGATGCCATGCGATGGCATCGCGCTCGCGCTATGCTTGTCAGCTTTCCTGTGAATGCAGTGAACTGCAGCAGTTTTCTGGCCCGGCCTCATGACCATCCACTCCATTTTGAAAATGGGCGATCCGCGTCTGTTGCGCATCGCTCAGCCCGTGCAGAGTTTTGATACCGACGAGTTGCATTTGTTGGTGCGTGACATGTTTGAAACCATGCAGTCTGTCCATGGCGCGGGTCTGGCGGCCCCCCAGATTGGCGTTGATTTGCAGGTGGTGATTTTTGGCTCGGGCACTCCCAATCCACGCTACCCTGAACGGCCCTTGGTCCCGTCCACTGTGCTTGTCAATCCGGTCATCACCCCGCTGGGTGAACAAGAGGAGGAGGATTGGGAAGGGTGTCTTTCGGTGCCTGGATTGCGTGGCAAGGTGCCGCGCTGGCTGCGCATACGGTACACAGGGTTCGACCCTTATGGCGACCCTATCGACCGCACAGTGGAGGGATTTCACGCCCGCGTCGTGCAGCACGAATGCGATCACCTCATCGGAAAGCTTTATCCCATGCGCGTGCGCGATTTCACCCAGTTTGGCTACACCGAAGTGCTCTTTCCGGGTATCAGCGCCGCAGAGGAGGACTAGCAGCGGGCAAGGTGTGTGGCGCACGGAACGGTTGGTGTAGCCGTTCGCTGCATGTTCTTAGACCATTCGATCGTACTGTCCCTCCCGCAACACTGGACGGCACTCCGTGAATCAACCCCCATGCAAAAAGTCCCTGATTCTTGCGAATCAGGGACTTTTATTTGGTGCCGGAGAGATGAATCGAACACCCGACCTTCTCATTACGAATGAGCTGCTCTACCGACTGAGCTACACCGGCGTAAGCCTGTGATTATAGCGTGGAATGGTAGCTTGTCACGCGCTCCACCTCATTTTTTGAGCCCAGGATCACGCTGACACGTTCATGCAACTGGGTGGGCTGGATGTCGAGGATGCGCTGGCGGCCGTTGGTGGCGGCGCCGCCGGCTTGTTCGATGAGCCAGCCCATGGGGTTGGCTTCGTACATCAGGCGCAGCTTGCCGGGCTTGTTGGGTTCGCGCTTGTCCCAGGGGTACATGAAGATGCCGCCGCGGGTCATGATGCGATGCACGTCGGCCACCATGCTGGCGATCCAGCGCATGTTGAAGTCCTTGCCGCGCGGGCCTTCTTTGCCTTGCAGGCATTCGTCGATGTAGCGCTTGACGGGCTCATCCCAGTGCCGCATGTTGCTCATGTTGATGGCGAATTCCTTGGTGTCCTCGGGAATGCGAACGTTCTCTTGCGTCAGCACGAAGGAGCCCTGTTCGCGATCGAGTGTGAACATGGCCACGCCATCACCCACGGTGAGCACCAGCGTGGTCTGCGGGCCGTAGACGCAGTAACCGGCGGCCACTTGCTGGCTGCCCTTTTGCAGGAAGTCGCCTTCGTCCACGCCGCGATCGTCTTCGGGCATCTTGAGCACGCTGAAAATGGTGCCGATGCTGACGTTCACGTCAATGTTGCTGGAGCCGTCCAGGGGATCGAAAAGCAGCAGGTATTCGCCCTTGGGGTAGCGGTTGGGCACCACGTAGATGCCGTCCATTTCCTCGCTGGCCATGCCGGCCAGGTGGCCGCCCCATTCGTTGGCCTCGATGAGCACTTCGTTGGCGATGATGTCGAGCTTTTTCTGGATTTCGCCCTGCACGTTCTCGCTCTCGGTGCTGCCGAGCACGCCGCCCAGCGCGCCTTTGTTGACGGCGTGGCTGATGCTCTTGCAGGCACGCGCCACCACTTCCAGCAGCAGGCGCAGTTGCCCGGGGATGAGGCCGTCCACACGCTGTTGTTCGACCAGGTAGCGGGTCAGGCTGATTTTGTTTGCCATGAAAATTCTCCTTATTCGGCCAGTGCGCGGGTGACGACCTCGCGCACGTCGTTGCTCAGGTCGGGGCGAGCGGCCACGCGGACGATGGCCTCGCGGGCGCCACTGCGCCAGGGTTCGGCCAGCTTCTTCCAGCGGTCGAGGGCGCGCGCCAGGCGTGCAGCCACCTGTGGGTTGATGGCGTCGAGTTCGATCACCCGGTCGCTCCAGAACACATAGCCTGCCGCGTCCGCCCGGTGAAAGGCACCGGGGTTGGCACTGCAATAGCTGAAGATCACACTGCGCGCGCGGTTGGGGTTTTTCAGGCTGAAGTCCGGGTGCTGCATGAGCTGGCGCACGGCGGGAAGCACGTTGCCACCGCGGTCCGGCGCGCCCGCCTGCAGGGCAAACCACTTGTCGATGACCAGGGGCTCGTCTTTGAACAGCGTGTAAAAGCGTGCCAGGGCAGGGGCTGCCAGTTCGCTGCCGCTGGCGACCAGGGCGGTGAGGGCGTTGAAGCGGTCGGTCATGTTGGCCGCCACCTTGAAGCGCTGGTAGGCCTTGCCGGGCCAGACCACATCGCCGGTGCGCCGGGCGGCAATGCACAGCATCTGCAGCGCCAGGCCACTCAGGGCGCGGCGGCCCGACGAGACCGGGTCGGGGCGGTAGCCACCGGTGTCCTGGTTTTGCTCCCAGGCCCATTCCCAGTCGGCCTGCAGCGACAGGGCCAGCTGTTCGCGCATGGCTTCGCGCACAGCGTGGATGCGCTGGGGGTCCACCACGTTGAGCTGCTCTGCGATGTAGGTTTCAGATGGCAGGGTGAGCACCAGCTCCTTGAAGGCCGCATCGAGTGCCGGGTTGCGCAGCACGGTGCGCATGGCCTCGATGAAGTCGGCATCAAGAAATTTATGGTCAAAAGTGCCATTGGCGCTTGCCTGATAAGCGCTTTCAGCTATTGTATTTATAGCAATTCGCAGTGCCAGGCGCTGGCCTGCTTCCCAGCGGTTGAAAGCGTCCGCATCGTGCGCCAGCAGCGTGAGCAACTGGGCGTCGGTGTAGTCGATGTCCAGTACCACGGGGGCGCTGAAGTTGCGCAGCAGCGAGGGCACCGGCTCGGCATCCACATGCACGAAGGTGAGCGTTTGCGTGGGCTCGGTGAGTACCACGGTGCGCGATGCGGTGCCCTGGGCGCTTTCGTCCGCCATCTGCAAGGGCAGGGCGGCGCCGCTGGCACTGAGCAGGCCCAGCTCCACCGGAATGACGAACGGCTCCTTGGCGCTCTGGCCAGGCGTGGGGGCGCAGCTTTGCGTGAGCGTGAGCGTGTAGGTGCGGGCAGCCGCGTCGTAATTGCCGGTGGCGTGCACATGGGGCGTGCCGGCCTGGCTGTACCAGCGCTTGAACGCGGGCAGCAAGCGCGCCAGGTCGCTGGTGGGGTTGGCGTCGGCAATGGCGCTGGCGAAGTCGTCACAGGTCACGGCCTGGCCGTCGTGGCGCTCGAAATACAGCTTCATGCCCTTGGCAAAGCCTTCGCGGCCCACCAGCGTGTGCATCATGCGCACCACCTCGGCACCCTTTTCGTAGATGGTGACGGTGTAGAAGTTGTTGATCTCGATGTAGCTGTCGGGCCGCACCGGGTGGGCCATGGGGCCGGCGTCCTCGGGGAACTGGGCGGTGCGCAGCACGCGCACGTCCTCGATGCGCTTGACGGCGCGCGCCGATGGGCTGCCGGCCAGATCCTGGCTGAATTCCTGGTCGCGAAAGACCGTGAGACCTTCTTTCAGGCTGAGCTGGAACCAGTCGCGGCAGGTGACGCGGTTGCCCGTCCAGTTGTGGAAATACTCGTGGCCGACCACGCTCTCGATGTTGGCGAAGTCGGTGTCGGTGGCGGTGGCTTCGCTGGCCAGAACATACTTGGTGTTGAAGATGTTCAGGCCCTTGTTCTCCATGGCGCCCATGTTGAAGTCGCTGGTGGCGACGATCATGAAGCGCTCCAGGTCGAGCGGCAGGCCAAAGCGCGCCTCGTCCCAGGCCACGCTGTACATCAGCGAGTTCATGGCGTGCTCGGTCTTGCCCAGGTCGCCGGGGCGTACGTACACCTGCAGCAGGTGGTTGGAGCCCGAGCGGCTCTTGATGAGCTGCTCTCGCGCCACCAGCTTGCCGGCCACCAGCGCGAACAGGTAGCAGGGTTTCTTGTGCGGATCAACCCATTTGGCAAAGTGACGGCCATCGTCGAGCGCACCGCTGTCCACCAGGTTGCCGTTGCTCAGCAGCACGGGGTAGAGTGCCTTGTCGGCACGCAGGGTGACGGTGTAGCTGGCCATGACGTCCGGCCGGTCGAGAAAATAGGTGATGCGCCGAAAGCCCTCGGCCTCGCACTGCGTGAAGAACGTGCCCTGGCTCACATAAAGGCCCATGAGCTGCGTGTTCTTGGCGGGCGCGCAGGTGGTGAAGATCTCCAGATCGAAGGACTCGGTGCCTTCGGGCAGGTTTTCCAGCACCAGCTGGTTGCCATCCATCTTGAACGAGGTGCCGCCGCCGTTGACCATGACGCGCGCCAGGTTCAGCTCTTCGCCGTCCAGGCGCAGCGGTTGGGCCGCCACGTCCGGGTTGCGGCGCAGCCGCATCTTGTTGAGCACGCGGGTCTTGGCGGGGTCCAGGTCGAACGTCAGGTCGACGGTGTCGATCCACCAGGCCGGGGCCTGGTAGTCGGCGCGGTGAATGGCGGGCGCCTGGGCCTGGCCGTCACGCAGTAGCAACATGGGTTTTCCTTAAACGCCCTGCTTGAGGGAGGCTTCGATGAATGCGTCGAGGTCGCCGTCCAGCACCTTCTGGGTGGCAGAGATTTCGACGTTGGTGCGCAGGTCCTTGATACGGCTGTTGTCCAGCACATAGCTGCGAATCTGGTGGCCCCAGCCGACATCGGTCTTGGTGTCTTCCAGCTTTTGCGCTTCTTCCTGGCGCTTGCGCATCTCAAAGTCGTAGAGCTTGGAGCGCAGGCGCTGCCAGGCGATGTCGCGGTTGCCGTGCTGGCTGCGGCCGTCCTGACACTGCACTACGATGCCCGTGGGCATGTGCGTCAGGCGCACGGCCGAGTCGGTCTTGTTGATGTGCTGGCCGCCCGCGCCGGATGCGCGGTAAGTGTCGGTGCGCACATCAGCGGGGTTGATGTCGATCTGGATCGAGTCATCAATCTCGGGGTAGACAAACAGGCTGGCAAAGCTGGTGTGGCGCCCGCCCGAGCTGTCGAATGGGCTCTTGCGCACCAGGCGGTGCACGCCGGTTTCGGTGCGCAGCAGGCCGTAGGCGTATTCACCCTCGATCTTGATCGTGGCGCTCTTGATGCCCGCCACGTCGCCTGGGGTTTCTTCTTCGACCGTGGTCTTGAAACCCTTGCGCTCGGCGTACTTGAGGTACTGGCGCAGCAGCATGCTGGCCCAGTCGCAAGCCTCGGTGCCACCGGCGCCGGCCTGGATGTCGACAAAGCAGTTGAGTGGGTCGGCCTCGTTGCGGAACATGCGCCGGAACTCGAGCTGTTCGATCTCGGGTTTGAGCTTGGCGGTCTCGGCTTCGATGGTCATCAGGCCCGCTTCGTCGCCTTCTTCCTTGCTCATGTCGTAGAGCTCGGTGTTGTCGGCCAGCTCACGCGTGAGCTTGTCGAGCGTGAGCACCACGCCGTCCAGGGATTTCTTTTCTTTGCCCAGCTCCTGGGCTTTTTTGGGATCGTTCCAGACCGAAGGGTCTTCGAGCGATGCGTTTACCGTGCGCAGGCGTTCAAATTTGGCATCGAAGTCAAAGATACCTCCGTAACTCTTGCGTCCGCACGGCCAGGTCGTTGAGGGTGTTGCCAATGAGGTTGATACGTTCTGCGTCCATGGTGTTGTCCTGGGTGTTCTGTAAATAACCCGTGATTTTCTCATGGGACGCGCTCTGTGCCGTCCAATGCCCCTTGGCAGGCCAGCAACCCGCATCAGCAGCCGTGCCGTTGCCTGAAAACAATCAAAAATGATAGCTTATGGCGCTTGCTGCATAAGGGCTAGCGGTCATTTTAATTAAAAGTCGCCCACAAACTGCTCGATCAGTGCCGCCACAGCCTCGGGCTGGTCGTGGTGCAGCATGTGGCCTGCGTCCGGCACCACGGCAATGCGGCAGTTGCGCACATGGGTCAGGCGCTGGTGGTATTCGTCCAGGCTGTATTTGCCTTTCCACCACTGCCCCAGGCTGTCGTCGCCAGCCTCCACGGCCAGCGTGGGCGCGCTGATGGCTTCGTACATCGCCAACACTTCGTCCAGGCGAAACAGTTGCGCGCTGGTGATCTTGTGCGCTGGGTCGCCGAGAATGTTCCACTGCCCGCTGGCGTTGGGCGCGGCCCAGTGCTGTGCCAGCCAGTCGGCCTTGTCCTGCGAAAGGCGCGGGTTGGTCTTCATGAGGCGCTGGGCCACGCCTGCCGCGCTGTCGTACGACTTGAGCACCATGGCGCCCTGCTGCAGCTGCTTCATCTCATCCATCCACTGCGCATAACGGGCGGGTGCCTGGCTGGGCTGGGTGGCTGGCATGCCAAAGCCTTCGAGGTTGACCAGGCGCCGGATGCGCGCCGGTCGCACACCTGCATACAGCATGGCCACGTTGCCACCCATGCTGTGCCCCACCAGATCGACGGGCTGCTCGCCCACCACCTGGTCGAGCAGCTGGTCGAGGTCGGCCAGGTAATCGGCAAACACATAGTGATCGCAGGGCGAGGGCATTTGGCTTTGGCCAAAGCCGCGCCAGTCGGGCGCAATGATCTGGCGCCCTGCGGCAAAAGCCTGCGAGAACGCATCCACCACAAACTGGTACGAGGCGCCCACATCCATCCAGCCATGCAGCAGCACCAGCGGGGTGCTGCCGGGCACCGCCTCGCCCCACAGGTGCAGGTGGTAACGCAGGGTGCGCAAGGGGACGAAGTGGCTGCGGCTGGGGCGGAGTGCTGGATACATGGCGGCATTATTGGGGGCGCTGCGCTGGATGGCTGTCAACCACACGACTGCCCTGCGGCGGCCGTTGCGGCGGGCCTGGGCTGGGCGAACAATGCCCCCGGGTGGCACTGAGCGATGCAGTGCAGCCCACCCGCCTGCGGCTGCGAGCGCCTTACACTGCGGCGCATCATTTTTGGAGCCTGCATGAAAACCATCCAGCTCGGTCAGAGCGACCTGCACGTCACCCCCATCTGCCTGGGCACCATGACTTTTGGCGAGCAGGTGGGCGAAGCCGATTCCCATGCCATTCTGGATCGCTCTCTGGAGCGCGGGGTCAATTTCATCGACACGGCCGAGATGTATGCCGTGCCGGCCCGGGCGCCCACCTTTGGCGCCACCGAAACCATCATCGGCAACTGGTTTGCCAAGCACCCTGGGGCGCGCCAGAAGCTGGTGCTGGCCAGCAAGGTGGCCGGGCCCTCGCGCGGCATGCCATGGATTCGCGAGGGCAAGGGCATGACGGCCGCCGACATCGTGGCCTCGTGCGAGGGCAGCCTTCGCCGCCTGCAGACCGATGTGATCGACCTCTACCAGATCCACTGGCCCGAGCGCCATGTGCCGGCCTTTGGCACCAAATACTACGACCCGGCCAAGGAAACCACGCAGACGCCCATCCACGAGCAGCTGCAGGCGCTGGCCGGGCTGGTCAAGGCGGGCAAGGTGCGCCACATTGGGCTGTCCAACGAAACGCCCTACGGTGTGCACGAGTTCGTGCGCTTGGCCGAACAGCATGGCCTGCCGCGCGTGGCCACGGTGCAGAACCCCTATTGCCTGATCAACCGCAGCTACGACAACGCGCTGGACGAGACCTGCCACCGTCTCAACGTGTCGCTGCTGGCGTATTCGCCGCTGGGCTTTGGCCTGTTGACGGGGAAGTACGACGCCAGCGGCATCGAAGGGCCCGATGCGCCCCAAGGCGCTCGCATTGCCAGCTATGAATCGGTGCGCAAGCAGCGCTGGGGCCGCCCCGAGGCGCTGGCCGCCGCGCGTCGCTACAACCAGCTGGCGCGCGAGCACGGCCTGACGCCCACGCAACTGGCACTGGCCTTTTGCTACAACAACTGGCGCGTGGCCAGCACCATCATTGGCGTGACCTCGCTGGCGCAGCTGGACGAAGACCTGAACGCCTGGGGCACCACGCTTTCGCCAGAATTGCTGGCGGCCATCGACCAGATTCGCTGGCAGGTGGGTGATCCTGCAATTTAAGATGAAATCGGCCTCTAGTGCTTACAGATAAAGCGCAAGCAGCTATTATTTTTGATTCAATTATGGCCAAAAAGGACGGCAAGGGCATGCACGTAAGCGAGACCCCCGCCACGCAACTGCTCAAGAGCCACCAGGTGGAATTCACCGAGCACCCCTATGACTATGTGGAGCACGGCGGCACCGCGCACAGCGCGGCCAGCCTGGGGCTTCCTGAGCACACAGTCGTCAAGACGCTGGTGATGCAGGACCAGGATGCCAAGCCGCTCATTGTGCTGATGCACGGCGACTGCAAGGTTTCCACCAAGAACCTGGCGCGGCAGATCGGCGCCAAATCGGTCGAGCCGTGCAAGCCCGAGGTGGCCAACCGCCACAGCGGCTATCTGGTGGGGGGCACATCGCCGTTTGGCACGCGCAAGACCATGCCCGTGTACATCGAAGCATCGGTGCTGGAGCTGCCGCGCATTGCCATCAATGGCGGGCGGCGCGGTTTTCTGGTGCAGATCGACCCGCAGGTGTGCGTTCAGTTGCTGGGTGCCACGCCGGTGCACTGCGCGCTGGCAGAATAGGCCGCCCCGGCGCAGTGCGCTGCGTTGTTGTTACCCCAAGGAGCTGATTTGAACGCCGTTTACCCCGTCCTGGCCACTGTGGCTGCCTACCTGCTGGGCTCGCTGTCGTTTGCCGTCATCGTGACGCGCCTGATGGGGCTCAACGACCCGCGCACCTATGGCAGCAAGAACCCCGGCGCCACCAATGTGCTGCGCTCAGGGTCCAAGGCCGCCGCCATCGTCACCCTGCTGCTGGACGCGGTGAAAGGGTGGTTGCCCGTGGTGCTGGTGCGCTGGTTTGGCAAGCCCTATGGCATGGAAGACGGCACCATCGCGCTGGTGGGGCTGGCAGCGTTTCTGGGGCACCTGTGGCCCGTGTTCTTTCGCTTTGAAGGCGGCAAGGGCGTGGCCACTGCTTTAGGGGTGCTGCTGGGCATCAGCGGCTGGCTGGGGCTGGCCACGGCGCTCACCTGGGTCATCGTGGCCTTTTTCTTCCGGTATTCGTCACTGGCCTCACTGGTGGCTGCGGTGTTTGCGCCGGTGTATTACCTGCTGGTGAGCGGCGTGGTCTGGTATGCCGAGGCCAGCATTGCCGTGGCCATCGGGGTGATGTCGATGCTGCTGGCCTGGCGCCACAAGGAGAACATCGGGCGCCTGATCGAGGGCAAGGAATCCCGCCTGGGCCGGTCCAAGGCAGCCCCTGCGCCCAAACAACAAAAGCCCTAGCGCACCACGGCGCCCGGTTCTTCGGGCGCGCGTTTGCGCTGACTGGTTCTGCCCCTGGTGGGGTGCTTACAGGGCTCCGGGCACGGTCACCAGGCCCATCAGCCCCGAGTTGTGCGGGGCCGCTGCATACACCCCCAGCCGCACCATGGTGCGGTGGTTGAGTGCCACCGCCACGGCGGAGCGGGCCAGTGCCGACTGGATGCGCGGCTTGTTCGTCATGCCGGTCTGGTAGATGCCCGGCCGCGCGTGGTGCGCCCCGGCACGGTCGAGCAGGCTGGCCACCAGGGGCTGGTTGGCCTTTTCACCCCGGCGCAGCACGATGGCCGTGTCGCCATTGTCCAGGCGCACAAAGGTGCCGGGCGGGCACAGCCCCACCGAGCGCACCAGCGTGTAGCTCACCTCGTCGCGCTGGTCGACTTCATGGCCCACGATGGCGCGCACCGAATCGGTGGCGCTGCGGCCAGCGCGCGACTTGCGAGGGCTGATCATGGCGGCGTAGCGGTCGATGGTGCCCAGGATGCGGGTGAGCCGGTCGTGCGGCTCCTGGCTGGCCAGCGGCACGCGGTCGGAAATGCTGGCGTGGTGCTGGCCCACCACGTCCAGCCAGAGGTTGTCGGTGATGAACAGGCGTTCGAGCAGTGCCTGGCTCTCCTGGGGATGATTGCGAATTGCATCCTGCTGTGCTGCAGTGGGTTTTTCCCGCTGGCCGGCCAGCACGTCCTGCAACGCCGTCATGGCGATGTTCATGGTGAGGGCGGCGCGCACCAGGCTGTCGCGCTCGCGGGGAGGCAGCTGCAGCTCTTGCGCCATGATGTGGCACAGGGTGCCGCACACCAGTGCGTGCGATGCGCTGTAGCCCACCGAGGAAGTGGAGGCCAGCTGGAACATCAGGTACAGCGCGGCGTCGATGTCGTGGGCCACCAGGTCTTGCAGCCAGCGGTCGACCTGGCGCACCTTGGCCGGAAAATCCTGCACCCGCAGCGGCGCCGAGAGCACGACGGACAGCGCCGATTCCAGATCGGACCACAGGCTCAGAAGGTCTTCATATTCGCCATCGTGGCGCTGGTTTCCGGGAGGAAGTCGGGCAGCCATGGGCAGCAGGTCAGTGGCGCTTTTCCAGCACCATCTGGTCGTTGGTGCGGGTCATCTGGAACTCGGTCAGAAAGCTGTTGCCCAGCAGCACGAAGGGCATGGACTGGGGCGTGACGATGGCTTCCACGCCAAACACCTCGACATCACCGATGCGCACCGAATCGAGTTTCATGCGCCAGCCCTGGGCAACACCGTTGGCGGTGCTCATGCGCACGGGCTGGCCGCTCAGGTATTTCAGGCCCATGCGTTCCGCATCGGGGCGCCCGATGGCCACGGTAGAGGCGCCCGTGTCCACCATGTATTGCATGACGCTGCCGTTGATGGTGCCGCTGTTGATGAAATGCCCCCGGCTGTCGGCGGTCAACACCACGCGCTTGCCGCCGCTCTTGCTGCCCACGCTCACCGGGGCCTCGCCAAGATGCAGGGTGCGCCGGGCACCCGAGATTTCGACCATGGCCTCGTCCTTGCCAACGGCGACCACCTTCACTCCCTGATGGGACTCCCCGGCCCCCACACCCTTGGGCGCACCGTTATTGACGATGAGCAGCGCCTTGGTGCCCAGAATGCCACCCAGGGCCACCGATTGAGCGCGCGCAAACAGCGGCGCCAACAGCGCGGCGGCCAACAGCGCAGCGGCGGGGTGCAAAAGGTGCTTTTTCATGGTGAATGGCGGTGCCCCAGGGTGCAGTGGGTGTTCGGCGAAACGGGGGCAGGCCCTGTGTTCAGTCGCGGAAGTTGTCAAACGACAGGGGCACGTCGTTGATCTCCTTGCGGATCAGCGCCATGGCCGCCTGCAGGTCGTCGCGCTTGGCGCCCGTCACACGCACCTTGTCCTCCTGGATGGCGGCTTGCACCTTGAGTTTGCTCTCTTTCATGAGCTTTTGCAGTTTCTTGGCCAGCTCACTCTCGATGCCGTTGCGCACCTTGATGACCTGCTTGACCTTGTCGCCGCCCATTTTCTGCACGTCGCCCATGTCGAGAAAGCGCACGTCCACATTGCGCTTGGTGAGCTTGTTGCGCAGCACGTCCTCGATCTGGGTGAGCTGGAACTCGGCGTCGCCCACCATGGTGATTTCCTTGTCCTTGATTTCAATGCTGGCAGAGGTGCCCTTGAAATCAAAGCGGGTCGTGATTTCCTTGACGGTGTTCTCCACCGCATTCTTCACTTCAACGAGGTTGGCTTCACAGATGGTGTCAAAAGAGGGCATGGCGGTTCTCAATCTCAGGGGAAACGGGAGCAATTCACAGAAGGCCGAAAGGGCCCGGTGCGACAATCGGGCCAATGGTAGTCGAGAAAAACGCCCCTTTGCAGCCCTGGAACACCTTTGGCATCGTTGCACGCGCCCAAACCCTGGTGCGCGTGCGCTCCGTGGCAGATTTGCACGCTGTTCTGGCCGATCCGGAACTGGCGCCCGCGCCGAAATGGGTGCTGGGCGGCGGCAGCAACATCATCCTGACGGGCGACGTCAAACCCGTGGTGCTGAAGATGGAGATCAAGGGTCTGCGCCTGGTGCAAGAGACCGATCGGGCCTGGATCGTCGAGGCGGGCGCGGGCGAGGTCTGGCACGACGCGGTGGCCTGGACACTGGCGCAGGGATTTCCGGGGCTCGAAAACCTGGCGCTGATCCCCGGCACCGTGGGTGCGTCGCCGGTGCAGAACATTGGTGCGTATGGCGTAGAGCTGCAGGACCGGTTTGAGTCGCTGGATGCCATCGATCTGGCCACCGGCCAGTCTTTCAGCCTGGATGCCGCGCAATGCGGTTTTGGCTACCGCGACTCCGTTTTCAAGCACGCACCTTCCGAATCGACGGACGGCAGCTCAATGCCGCGTGGCATGGGCCTGGCACGCCGCGCCGTGATCACGCATGTGCGCTTTCGGCTGCCCAAGCCGTGGAAACCGGTGCTCGGATATCTCGATCTGGAGCGGCGGCGCATTGAGGCGGGGGTCGATCAGCCCACGGCGCAGCAGATTTTTGACTGGGTGTGCGATATCCGCCGCGCCAAGCTGCCCGACCCGGCGGTGCTGGGCAACGCCGGCAGCTTCTTCAAGAACCCCACGGTGACGCCAGAGCAGTGCACCGACATCATCGCCCGCGACCCCAAGATCGTGCACTACCCCATGCCGGATGGCAGCATCAAGCTGGCGGCAGGCTGGCTCATTGATGCGTGCGGCTGGAAAGGCAAGAGCGTGGGCAAGGCCGGGGTGTACGAAAAGCAGGCGCTGGTGCTGGTCAACCGCGGCCAGGGAACCGACAGCGTGACCGGCGGCGAGGTGATGACCCTTGCCAAGGCCATCCAGACCAGTGTGTACGAGCGCTTTGGCATCCGGCTGGAGCCCGAGCCGGTGGTGTGGTGACCAGTGAACGGTTGTTTTAGTGCTATTAAAATAGTAGCTGTTAGCGCTTTCTGAATAAGCGCTAGAGGCCAAAAAGACCATAAAAAAACCGCCCGAAGGCGGTTTTTTGTTGCGCGCGGGGTGCGGGCTTACTTGTCGTCGTTGCTCAGTTGCGGCAGCGGCGAACCCTGGCCCAGCGTCAGCAGGCCGGACTGGGCGTAGGTCATCAGCTTGGCGCGCGTGTCCACGATGTCGAGGTTGCGCATGGTGAGCTGGCCGATGCGGTCGAGCGGCGAGAACGGCGCGTCTTCCACCTTTTCCATCGACAGGCGCTCGGGCGCGTAGGTCAGGTTGGGCGATTCGGTGTTGAGCAGCGAGTAGTCGTTGCCACGGCGCAGCTCCAGCGTGACGGTGCCGGTGATGGCGCGCGCTACCCAGCGCTGGGCGGTCTCGCGCAGCATGATGGCCTGGGGGTCGAACCAGCGGCCCTGGTAGAGCAGGCGGCCGAGCTTGAGGCCGTTCATGCGGTACTGCTCGATGGTGTCTTCGTTGTGGATACCGGTCACCAGGCGCTCGTAGGCGATGTGCAGCAGCGCCAGGCCCGGGGCCTCGTAGATGCCGCGGCTCTTGGCCTCGATGATGCGGTTCTCGATCTGGTCGCTCATGCCCAGGCCGTGGCGGCCGCCGATGCGGTTGGCTTCCAGGATCAGCTCGACCGGGTCGGCGAATTCTTTGCCGTTCAGCGCCACGGGCTGGCCTTCGTTGAAGGTGACCGACACTTCCTCGGCCTTCACGACCACGTCGTCCTTCCAGAACGCCACGCCCATGATGGGGTTGACGATGCGGATGCCGCTGGAGAGGAACTCCAGATCCTTGGCCTCGTGCGTGGCGCCCAGCATGTTGCTGTCGGTGCTGTAGGCCTTCTCGGCGCTCATCTTGTAGCCAAAGCCTTGCTGGGTCATGAAGGCCGACATCTCGGCGCGGCCGCCCAGTTCGTCGATGAACTGCTGGTCCAGCCAGGGCTTGTAGATGCGCAGCGAGGGGTTGGTGAGCAGGCCGTAGCGGTAGAAGCGCTCGATGTCGTTGCCCTTGAAGGTGGAACCATCGCCCCAGATGTGGACGTCGTCTTCCTTCATGGCCGACACCAGCATGGTGCCGGTGACGGCGCGGCCCAGCGGCGTGGTGTTGAAGTAGGTCACGCCGGCGGTGCTGATGTGGAAGGCGCCAGCCTGCAGCGCGGCGATGCCTTCGTGGGCCAGTTGCGTGCGGCAGTCGATCAGGCGCGCCAGCTCGGCGCCGTATTCCATGGCCTTGCGCGGGATGGCGTCGTAGTCGGGCTCGTCGGGCTGGCCCAGGTTGGCCGTGTAGGCGTAGGGCAGGGCGCCCTTGTTCTTCATCCAGCGCAGGGCCGCGCTGGTGTCCAGGCCGCCGGAAAACGCGATGCCGACCTTCTGGCCGAGGGGGAGGTTTTGAAGGATGGTTGCCATGGAATATTTCTTAAAAATGATAGCTGCTCGCGCTTGCTGGATAAGCTCTAGAGGCCAAAAAGACTATAAATTTCAGCCGAAATGGCAGATGTAGTGGTAGGCCTCGGTCACGCGGATGTCGAACTTCGAGTTGCCGGGCACATTGAATTGCTCCCCGGCGGAGGACTTCACCCAGGCGTCGCTGCCTGCAAGCTTGTACTCGCACGAACCAGCCACGCATTCCATGATCTCGGGCGCGCCGGTGTTGAACGTCAGCGTGGCGGGCAGGATCACGCCCACCGATTTTTTCGTGCCGTCGGGGAACGTGATGCCATGGCTCACGCATTTGCCGTCGAAATAAACACTGGCCTTGGTCGTGACGGACACGCCGTCGATTTTTTCGGTGGTCATGGATGCGCGGGGTAGAAAGAAGGAAACCGGTGATTTTAGGGCAGGGGGCACGGCCTGGGCGCCGTGGGGCACGGTTGCGCTGGCGTTTGCTGGCGCATCGGGGCAAAAAAAGAGCCCCTACGAGGGGGCTCTGGTGACGCAATGCGCTGAAGGCTGCTCAGCGCCAGTGGGGGTTGCGGTGGGT
>NZ_QOZT01000044.1:0-30749 GCF_003345135.1 Acidovorax sp. BoFeN1 | reverse complement strand
ATGCTGCGGCGCAGGTGGTGTTGACGGCGCCGGCGACGGCGGAGAATGTGTTGCGGGCACTTGGCCGGCTAGTGGATTGATTGATTGATTTCTGGCTCTGGCGCCTGTGGACAAAGCGGTTTCAGCTATTTCTTTGATAGCAAACAGTCTCATCACCCGTTCGGGGAAGCCTGTCGAAGCCTGGGTGCTGATTGGGTTTCATGCCTGAGTGCATGCCTGAGTTCGGGGCGGAGGCCGGGATTTCGCCCCGGCGGGCGAGACCCGGCCTCCGCCCTCAAAAAAAGTACACAATAAAATACAAAAACCATAGCTACCAGCGCTTACCCCACAAGCGCCAGAGCCCAAAAACACCAAAAAAAACACACCCCAGCAAGAAGGCTGAAAAACCAACCCCTACACCGGCCCCAACGCCATACGCCCCGAGGCCGCAGCCTGGTCGGCATGGCGCGTTTCCACCCGGTTGCGCCCCGCCCGCTTGGCGTCGTAGCACGCCATATCGGCCGCATACAGCACCGAAGGCACATCCTGCAAGCTGGCATCCAGCACGACCAAGCCAATGCTCACCCCCAGCGTGAAGCTGCGCCCCTGGTACGAAGGCTCCCACGCTTGCACTGCGGCGCGCAGTTGCTCGGCCAGCGCCTGCCCGCGTGCCAGCGAGCAGCCGGGCAGCACCACGGCAAACTCGTCGCCGCCCAGGCGCGCTGCCCAGCCGATCTGGCGCACCTGCGACTCCAGCAGTCGCGCCACATGGCGCAGCACGTCGTCCCCCGCATCGTGGCCGGCCACATCGTTGACCACGGTGAAATAGTCCAGGTCAAGAAACAGCATCACACCATCGCCCTCGCCCTCGGCGGCATCCGCGGCCGCAATGCCCGGTATGCGGGCCCGTGCTGACCGCTCGGCCAGCAGCACGCCCATGCGCTGGACAAAGGCTTCCCGGTTGCACAGCTGGGTCAAGGGGTCATGAATGGCGGCCCAGTCCTGCTGCTGCTGCGCCTCGCGCGCGGCCGTCAGGTCTTCCAGAATCCAGACGGTGCCGCCCGCCATGTCGTGCGCCCGCACGCCCCGGCCCTGCACCCGCGCCCAGACGGGGCTGCCGTCCTTGCGCATGAAACACACGTCCCCGTCAAACGCCGCGTGGGCCGCAAAATCGGCCTGCACCCGCTCGCCCAACCGCGCGTAGTCTTCATCCGACGCATAGAGGGTGCGCGCCGCGCGGCCCTGCAACTCTTCGGTGGTGTAGCCGAGCATCTGGCAGGCCTGCCGCCCTACCACCTCCAAAATGCCCAGCCGGGTGATCACGATACCCACGGAGGCGTTGTCCAGGATGGCCTGAAACTGCCCTTCCAGCTGGTCCCGCTGCTGGCGCTGCTGCGCGCTGTGCTGCACCTGCCCTTCAAACACCTGCGCCAGCGCTCCCACCTCACCCGAGGCGCGGGGCCACGCAATGCCATCGCCGCGCTGCGCCCGCGCCAGCTGCAGCGCGCTGTGGCACAGCTGGGCCAGGGGTTGCGCCATCCACACCATCAGCCCCGCCAGCAGGGCCATGCTGGCACCGATCAGGGCAGCAGCGAGCCACCACGCCTTGCGCTGAGCGCCTTCCAGCGGAGCCAACATGGCGCGGGCATCGCTCACACGGGCCACGAACCACTGCGGCAGCGGCATTCCGGCCATGCTCACGATGTGCGCCGGCAGCACCTCGGTGGTGCCGCGCCCGGCCACCGGCTGCGCCTGCTGCAGCCACCCGGTGTACACCGGGCCCAGCCCCGTTTCATCGCGCACGTTTCCCAGAATGCGCAAAGGATCGGGGTGCGAGAGGATGGTGCCATCGCGGGTAAAGACAATCAGCCGGGAGTCGTCGCGCGCCGGCAGCGTCATGGACGGCGGCAGCAGCCCTTGCGACTGCAGCTTGAGCGCCCCGGCCACCACCCCCATGACCGAGCCATCCTCGCGGCGCAGCGGCATGGTGAACATGACCCGCGCCTCGGCGGTGCGGCCCGCCACCAGCTCGGACACCAGGGGTTTGCCCCCCGTCAGCGTGCGCCGCAGGGCATCGCGCTCTGAAGGGTCAAGGTTGGCTGCATCTTCCAGGCGGCCAGAGTGCAGATTGACACGCAACGCCCCGTCGTGGCGGGCCACCTGCATGGAATCGAAAAACTGCACAGCCGGCAGACCCTGCTGCAACAGCCACTCCAGCGACGACGGCGAGTTGAGCATGTCCGGTGTGATGCCCTCGGCCACGGTGCGCAGCACTTTCTGGCTTTGCTCGATCTTGCTGGCCAGCAGCCGCGCCATCACCTCGACCTCTTCGGTCTGCTGGCCCACCAGGCGGCGGATGGACTCGCGCTCCGAAGCACGCGAAGCCAGCCACGCCGACAGCACCCCGGACAGGGCCACGGCCAGCATGGCCACCAGCACGAGGCGCAGCACCAGCGAGCCGGGCCACTGCCAGCCCGGCGAATCGGCGGCAGCCTGCGCGCGCGCCAAAGGCGTCATGGGCGCCCCGCGCGCAGAAGGCCCAAGGCAGGAGGGGAAAAAAGCTGGGACATGGGTACAGGCGTTGCCAGAGAGTTCTCAGGCAAATATACGCAGCACCCCACCCTGGGCGCATGGGTGGAACCCTCGTTTCAGCCCAAGGAAAAACCCTGAGCCAACAGACTGGGCAATGGGGTCAGCAACCCGCCACGGACTGCAGCGCATGCGGCTGCGGAAGATTGAGCACGTTGCCAGTGCCTGCAATCAGCCCATGCTCGCGCAGGTGGCGCAGCACGCGCGAAAACGTTTCAGGGGCGATGCCCAGCTGCGCGGCAATCAGGCGCTTGCGCTGGTGCAGCGTCACGCTCATGGCACCGCTGTGGTCGGGCTGGGCATGGTTGAGCAGCCACTGGGCGCAGCGCGCCTCGGCATCCTGCGCCAGCCGGCTCACCGCCAGTTCGGACTGCGCCCGATACCCGGTGGCCATGTCCCGCAGCAGCCCCTGGGCCACGGGCGGCAGCGACGCGCATCCGCGCCGGAACTCTTCGATCGGAAGGCGGCGCACCTGAATGCGCGTCTCTGCCACCATGTCCACGGGAAAAGGCTTTTCCAGCATCGCGGAAGCCGCATCCAGCCAGAAAGGCCCTTCCACCACGCCCAGCTGGTGGCGCATGCGCCCGTCCTCATACACGCCGCGCAGTACCCGCCCGCTTTCAAGGTGCAGCACCGAAGTCAGCGTCTGGTTGCGCCTGCGAAGCACTTCGCCGGCGGCGAGCACTTCGATCTGGGCAGGAAGGGAGAAGAATGTGGATGGCAACATGTAGCCCACTTTGCCGCGCGATAGTGCTGCGCGTTTTGAGGAAGATCAAATGTGAGTTTGACCCTGCCAGGGCGCACACCTGCCGTATGCGCCGGATCAAAAACACGGAGAACACGAAAAACAACAGTTGAAGCACTCATGCGGCATAGAACTTGCAACAGATTGTTGGTGACACGATCATGCAGGGCGCAACGCACTGTCATGACGGTGTCATGCCCTTTCTGGCCGGGATAACCGGCACTTACAACCCCCTGCAGGAGTTTCTATGAAAAAAAACCTGATTGCCTTGGGCGCCGCACTGCTGTGTGCCGCCGGGGCCCACGCCCAAAGCTCCGTCCAGCTCACCGGTCTGGTGGACGTGTTTGCCGGCTCCATGAAGATGGCTGGCGACGCCTCCAGCAAGTCGGTGGTCGATAGCGGTGGCCTGACCACCTCGTGGTTCGGCATGAAGGGCACCGAAGACCTGGGCGGCGGCCTGAAGGCCCACTTCAACCTGACCTCGTTCATCAAGGTGGACACCGGCACGCAAGGGCGCTTTACCGGCGACACGTTCTTCTCGCGCGATGCCAACGTCAGCCTGTCGGGCGGTTTTGGTTCGGTGCTGCTGGGCCGCTGGATGGCGCCCAACTTCCTGCCTTCGGTGGTGGGCAACCCGCTGGGTGACTCGTTCACCTTCTCGCCGCTGATCCTGCACAAGGATGTGCCACTGTTCAACGGCACCGGCTGGCGCTCCATGACCCCTGCCGACACGGGCTGGAGCAACCAGATCGTGTATTCGACGCCCGACATCGGCGGCTTCAAGGCCAACCTGCAATACCAGTTTGGCGAACAGGCGGGCAAGAGCGGCAAGAACAACGTGGGCGTCAACTTCTTCTATTTTGGTGGCCCGCTGACCCTGACCGGCTTCTATGAAAACGCCGACATCAACAACCCGGTGAACACGCTGCTGGCCAACAACCAGAAATACTGGATGCTGCTGGGCGCCTACGACTTCGGCATGGTCAAGCCCTACCTGAGCTATGGCGAAAAGAAGATCGACGACACCGCCTCCACCAAGGGCAAGACCTACCAGGTGGGCGCCTCTGCCCCCCTGGGCAATGGCAAGCTGCTCGCCGAGTGGGTGAAAACCGAGTGGTCCACCCCCGACGTGAGCCGCAAGACCTTCACGCTGGGCTACGACTACAACCTGTCCAAGCGCACCGACGTGTACGCCGTGTACATGAACGACAAGATCACCAGCCAGACCAACGGCAACAGCTTCGGCGTGGGCATCCGCCACCGCTTCTGATCGCCGCGCCCTAGGGCGCTTGCAAGGCACGGCAGAGCGATCTGCCGTGCCTTTTTTCATGCCACGGCGCTGGCGGCCACCACCCCATCAAATTTGAGTCAAAAGTGCCTCAAGCGCTTATTCAGCAAGCGCTAGAAGCTATAAAACAAGGAGCACCCTGAAGTCATTCACGTTGGTATGCGTGGGCCCGGTGATGACCAGATCACCGAGCGCCTCGAAGTAGCCATAGGCGTCGTGGCGGTCCAGGTGATCGGCCAAGCGCAATTGCGCCGCTGCGGCGCGCGCCAGGGTGTCGGGCGTGACCAGCGCGCCCGCGTTGTCTTCGATGCCATCAATGCCATCGGTGTCGGCCGCCAGCGCCCACACGCCATCCATGCCCTGCAGCGCCTGCGCCAGCCCCAGGCAGAACTCGCCAGCGCGCCCGCCGCGGCCAGGGGCCGCGCCCTCACGGCGCGGGCGCACCGTCACGGTGGTTTCGCCGCCGCTCAAAATCACGCAGGGTCGCTCAAACGGCTGGCCGCGCAACGCCACGCCGCGCGCCAGTGCCGCGTGCACACGCCCCACCTCGCGGGATTCGCCTTCCATCTCGTCGGACAGGATGTAGGCCGCCAGCCCCGCCCCGCGCGCCATGGCCGCTGCCGCCTCCAGCGCCTGCCAGGGTGTGGCCACCAGGTGCACTGAATGCCCGGCAAAGGCGCCATCTTTAGGCTTGGGCGTCTCCAGCGCACCGCTTTGCAGGGCCTGGCGCACGGGCGGCGGCACGTCGATGCGGTAGCGCGCCAGAATTTCCAGCGCATCGGCGCAGGTGGTGGCATCGGGCACCGTGGGGCCGCTGGCGATGACCGACGGGTCATCGCCCGGCACATCACTGATGGTGAGCGTGACCACACGCGCAGGCGCGCAGGCCGCGGCCAGGCGCCCGCCCTTGATGCGCGAGAGGTGCTTGCGCACGCAATTCATCTCGCCAATGCTGGCCCCGCTTTCGAGCAGGGCGCGGTTGATGCGCTGCTTGTCTGCCAGCGTCAGGCCGTCTGCGGGCAAGGTGAGCAACGACGAGCCGCCGCCCGACACCAGGCACAGCACCAGGTCGTCGGCCGTCAGCCCCGCCGTGAGTGCCAGCATGCGCTCAGCCGCCGCCATGCCCGCCGCGTCGGGCACGGGGTGCGCGGCCTCGACCACTTCAATGCGCTGCACCAGTCCGTCTGGCCGGGGCGGCACATGGCCATAGCGCGTGACCACCAGGCCCGACAGCGGCGCTTCGGGAGGACACAGGGCCTCCAGCGCCTGTGCCATGGAGCCGCCCGCCTTGCCGGCGCCCAGCACCAGCGTGCGCCCACGCGGCGGCTCGGGCAGCCAAGCCCGCATGCCTTGCAGCGGCTGGGCGCTGCGCACGGCGGTATGGAAAAGCGCTTGCAAAAATGCGCGCGGCTGGGTGCGGTAATCCGGCAGGGCCGCGCCCGAAACGTCAGAAGGTGCTTGCATGGCAACCATTGTCGCCGCGGCCCCGCGCTTTAAAAAGCGGGCGCTGCCGGCACGGCGCAGGCCCCTCTTTAACCCAACCGGGGCAAAAACGCCGCTGGCTAACGGTCAGCAGCCGGGGTCACGCCCCCCGGCAAGCCGCCGTCAGTTTTGTGGGGCAGCAGGTATGGCGCTGGCCGCTGCATCGCGCCAGCCGCCACCCAGCGCCTTGTACAGCGCCACCTGGTTTTGCCGCTGCGCCAGCTGCGACTGGGCCAACGCCTGCTGCGTGGCAAACAGGGCGCGCTGGGCATCGAGCACATCCAGGTAGCTGGCCACGCCGTTGCGGTAACGCAGGTCGGCCAGGCGGAAGCGGTCGGCCTCGGCGGTGGCTTGTGCCTGCTGGGCCAGCACCTGCTCGCCCAGCGTGGCGCGGCCGGCCAGGGCATCGGCCACTTCGCGGAACGCGCTTTGAATGGCCTTGTCGTACTGGGCCACCGCAATCTCGCGCCCGGCACGGGCCGAGTCGAGCCCGGCCTGGTTGCGCCCGGCATCAAAAATGGGCAGCACGGCCTGGGGCGCCAGCGTCCAGCCCCACGAACCGCTCTTGAACAGGCCCGACAACGCATTGCTGGCGGTGCCAGCGCTGGCCGTCAGGGCAATGCGCGGAAAAAACGCCGCCCGCGCCGCACCGATGTTGGCGTTGGCCGCAATCAGCTGCTGCTCGGCCTGGCGGATGTCCGGGCGGCGCTCCAGCAGGTCGGATGGCATGCCTTCGGGCACATCACGCAGCGCCACTGCGCCGCCATCGGCCTGCACATTGGGCAGCAACCGCTCGGGCACGGGTTGCCCCACCAGCAGCGTGAGCGCGTTCACATCGAGCGCGCGCAGGCGTTGCTGCTGGGCCAGGGTGGACCGCGCAGCCGCCGTCAGGGATTCGGCCTGGCGCAGGTCCAGGGCAGAGGTCACGCCCTGGTCAAAGCGCAGACGATTGAGCCGCAGCGAGTCGTCCCGGGTGACCATGGTGCGCTGCGTCAGGCTCAGCAGTTCTTCGTTGGTCTGCAGGCTCAGCCAGGTGCTGACCACCGATGCAATCAGACTGGTCTGCACCGCGCTGCGCGCCTCCTGCGTGGCCAGAAATTGCGCCAGGGCCGCTTCCTTCAGGCTGGCCACACGGCCAAAGAAGTCGATTTCCCAGGACGCCATGGCCAGACCAGCGGTGTAGGCGCTGCTGATCCCGCCACTGCCGTCAGCCGCCGGCTGGCGGTTGCCCGTGGCGGCGGCGTTGATGGTGGGCACCTGGTCGGCACGGCGAATCTGGTACTGCGCCCGGGACTGCTCGATGGAGAGCACCGCCACGCGCAGGTCACGGTTGTTTTGCAGCGCCAGCTCCACCAGTTCGCGCAGGCGCGCATCGCCCACAAAGTCTTGCCAGGGCAGATCGGCCGCTGCCGTGGTGGCGGTGGTGCCTGGGGCAGCGCCCACAGCGGGCCACTGCGCCGCCACGGGGGCCTCGGGCCGCTCATAGGTGGGAATCATGGAGCAACCGGCCAGCAGCGCCACCGCGGCAAGCGCCGTGGCAGCAGGCAGGCGGGCCTCACTAGGGCCGGCAGCCCGGCGGGGCATGAAAATATTAAGCATGGGTGTTCCCTGTGTCCGCTTGGTGCGAATGCTGGGCATCAAATTGCCGCTGGCGCGCGCTGCCCTTGAACAGGCTGCGCACGATCACGAAGAAGATCGGCACGAAAAACACGGCCAGGAAGGTGCCCACCACCATGCCCGAGATCACGCCGGTGCCAATGGCACGCTGGCTGGCCGAACTGGCGCCCGAGGCAATGGCCAGTGGCACCACACCCAGGATGAAGGCCAGCGAGGTCATGATGATCGGGCGAAAACGCAGGTGGGCAGCTTCGAGCGCCGATTCGATGACGCTCTTGCCCTGCGCCTGCAGGTCCTTGGCAAACTCGATGATCAGGATGGCGTTCTTGGCCGACAGGCCGATGATGGTGATCAGCCCCACCTGAAAGTACACGTCGTTGGTCATGCCGCGCAGGCTGACGCCCAGCAGCACGCCCAACACACCGAGCGGCACTACCAGAATGACCGACAGCGGAATCGACCAGCTTTCATACAGGGCCGCCAAGCACAGGAACACCGCCAGGATGGCAAAGCCATACAGCACCAGCGCCTGTGAGCCTGCCAGTTTTTCTTCGCGCGACTGGCCCGTCCATTCGAAGCCGAAGCCGGTGGGCAACTGCGCTGCCAGACGCTCCATCTCGGCCATGGCGTCGCCGGTGCTGTAGCCAGGCGCCGCACCGCCGGCGATGCGCATGGCGGGGTATCCGTTGTAGCGCACGGTCTGCATGGCACCGCTGACCCAGCGCGTGGTGGCAAACGACGACAGCGGCACGGCCTTGCCCTGGCTGTTCAGCGCCGTGAGCTTCAGAATGTCGTCCGGCTGCATGCGTGCCTGGGCTTCGGCCTGCACCACCACACGCTGCATGCGTCCGGCGTTCGGGAAATCGTTGATGTAGGCCGAGCCCAGCGCGGTAGAAATGGTGCTGTTGATGGCGGCAAAACCCACGCCCTGCGCGCTGGCCTTCTCGCGGTCGATATCGACCTGCAGTTGCGGCGCGTCTTCCAGGCCGTCGGGTCGCACGCCGGCCAGCACCTTGCTTTGCGAAGCCATGCCCAGCATCTGGTTGCGTGCTGCTACCAGCGCGTCATGGCCATTGCCACCGCGGTCCTGCAGGCGGAAGGTGAAGCCGGAGCTGACCCCCAGCTCGGGAATGGGCGGGGGGCTCAGCGCAAAGATGAACGCATCGCGCACACCCGACAGCGCACCCATGGCCCGGCCGACAATGGCCTCAGCCGTTTGCCCGGCGCCCTTGCGCTCGGACCAGTCCTTGAGCGTCACAAACGACAGGCCGGCGTTCTGTCCCTGGCCGGAGAAGCTGAAGCCCAGCACGGCAACCATGTTCTTGACTTCAGGCTGCTGCAGCATGAATTCCTCGACCTTCTCGACCACGGCCTGGGTGCGCTCCAGCGTGGCGCCGGGCGGCAACTGGATGTTGACCAGCAGGTTGCCCTGGTCTTCGTTGGGCAGGAACGAGGTGGGCAGGCGCATGTACAGCACGCCCACGGCGGCGATCAGCGCGACATAGATGACCATCATGCGGCCGCCGCGGCTCAGCAGCTTGGCCACCCAGCCTTCATAGCCCTTGGCGGTGCGGGCAAAGCCGCGGTTGAAACCGCCAAAAAACCCCTTCTTGGAATGGCCATGCCCGGCCTCAACCGGCTTGAGCAAGGTGGCGCACAGCGCGGGCGTGAGCGACAGCGCCATGAACGCCGAAAAGGCGATGGACACCGCCATCACCGCCGAGAACTGGCGGTAGATGTTGCCCACCGAGCCGGCAAAAAAGGCCAGCGGCACGAACACCGCGATCAGCACCACGGTGATGCCGATAATGGCGCCCGAGATCTGGCCCATGGCCTTGCGCGTGGCCTCCAGCGGACTCAATCCTTCCTCGTTCATGATGCGCTCGACGTTTTCGACCACCACGATGGCGTCATCCACCACGATGCCGATCACCAGCACCATGCCGAACATGGTCAGCACGTTGATCGAAAAGCCCATGGCCAGCAGCGCACCAAAGGTGCCCAGCAGTGCCACCGGCACCACGATGGTCGGGATGACGGTGTAGCGGAAGTTCTGCAAAAACAGATACATCACCAGAAACACCAGCGCAATGGCTTCGAGCAGGGTCACTGCCACCTGCTTGATGGAAATCTTGACGAACTCGGAGCTATCGTAGGGAATGGTCCAGCTCACGCCGGGTGGAAAGTACTTCTCCAGCTCGGCCATGCGGGTCTTGACCGCCGTTGCCGCAGCCAGCGCATTGCCCGAGGGCGACAGCTGCACCCCCATGCCGGTGGCAGGCTTGCCGTTCAGGCGCGCGGTGGTGGCATACGACTGGGCGCCCAGTTCGATGCGCGCCACATCCTTGAGACGCACCGTGGAGCCGTCGGCATTGGCGCGCAGCACGATGTCGCCAAATTCCTTGGTCGAGCTGATCTGCCCCGGCACCACCACGGTGGCCGAGATGCTCTGGCCGCTCAGGTTGGGCAACTCGCCCAGGCTGCCGGCCGACACCTGCGCGTTCTGCGCCTGGATGGCGCTGGCGACGTCGGCCGCCGACAGGTTGAAGCCCTGCAGCTTGGCCGGGTCCACCCACACGCGCATGGCACGCTCGGCGCCAAACAACTGCACCTGGCCGATGCCGGGCAGGCGCTGCAGCTCGGGCACCACGTTGCGCGCGGCGTAGTCGCTCAGCGAATTCACGTCGAATTGGGGGTCGGACGACGACAGCATGGTGAACAGCAAGAAGTTGCTGCGCGACTTCTCCACGCGCACGCCCTGCTGGTTGACCACCGCCGGCAGGCGTGGTGTAGCACGCGACAGGCGGTTTTGCACCTCGACCTGGGCCAGATCGGGGTTCGTGCCCGGCTCGAAGCTCAGCGTGAGGGTGCCCGTGCCATTGGCCTGGCTCACGGCTTCCATGTAGGCAAGGCCGGGCGCGCCGTTCATTTCGCGCTCGATCACGGCCAGCACACTGTCTTCGAGGGTTTGCGCCGAAGCACCCGGATAGGCGACGGTGACCACGATGGTCGGCGGCGCTACGGTGGGGTACTGCGAGATCGGCAGCTGGGTGATCGACACCGCGCCGAGCACCATGATGAACAGGGCGACCACCCACGCGAAGATGGGGCGCTCGATAAAGAATTTGGCCATGGGGCTGGCTCCTTATTTCTGTCCGGCGCTGGCGGCTGCAGCAGGGGCACTGGCCGCTGGCGCAGCACCCGATACAGCTGCAGGCGGGTTAGCAGCCGATGCTGCGGCACTGCCCGGGGCCTGCCATGGCACCGCCTTCACCGGCGTGCCGGGCGGCATCATCTGTAGTTTCTGGAAGCCATCAACCATGACCTGCTCGCCTTCTTTCAGGCCTTCCAGCACCACCCACTGGTTGTTGCGGGCGGCACCCACCTTCACTGTGCGCTGGCTGAGCTTGCCGTCGGCGCCCACCACCGTGATCTTGTCGCCCTGCTGGGTGCGCGTGACCGCCTGCTGCGGCAGCGAGATGGCGTTGGCCACCTGGGCCTGCTCCAGCCGCACGCGCACATACAGGCCCGGCAGCAAGTCGCCCTTGGGGTTGGGCACCTCGGCGCGCAGCGTGATCTGGCCCGTGGTGGCATCCACCGTCAGGTCGGAAAACAGCAGCTTGCCGGGGCGGGCGTATTCGCTGCCATCCTCCAGCACCACGCGCACGCTGGCGGCTTCGCTGCCCCCGGCACGCTGCAGCTGGCCATCGGCCAGGGCACGGCGCAGCTTCATCACCTCGCCGGCGGACTGGGTGAAGTTGACATACACCGGATCGATCTGCTGGATCACAGCCAGTTGCGTGGCTTCGCCCTGCCCCACCAGTGCCCCTTCGGTCACCAGGGCGCGGCCGATGCGCCCGGAAATCGGCGCAGTGACGCTGGCGTAATTCAGGTTGATGCGGCCGGTCTGCACCGCTGCCTTGCCCGCAGCCACGTCGGCCTCTGCCTGTTTGTGCGCTGCCACGGCGTTGGCATATTCCTGCTGGCTGACCGCATTGGCGGCCAGCAAGGGCTTGTAGCGCTCGGCAAGCGCAGCCGCCTGCGTCAGGTTGGCCTGGGCGCGGGCCAGCGTGGCCTGGGCACTTTGCAGCGCCGCCGCATAGGGAGCGGCGTCAATCGTAAACAGGGCCTGCCCTGCCTTGACGTCGCTGCCTTCGCGAAACAGCCGCTTTTGCAAGATACCGGCAGCACGGGCCCGCACCTGCGCCACGCGCGAGGCTTCCAGGCGCCCGGGCAGCTCGGTCACCAAACCCACATCACCCGGTGTGGCCACCACCACGCCCACTTCGGGTGGCGGCATGCCGCCACCGGCCGCCGCCGGTGGCCCCTCGGACTTGCCACAGGCCGCCAACAGCAATACAACGGACAGGCCACCCGCCGCAACGCCCAGGCGCACACGCGCAGGGGACAAGGCAGAGGCAACAACGGGGGCAGTCTTGACATTGGGCAAGGCAGACATGGTGTTCCTTGGAGAAAAAGGTGCGGCAAATCCGCAGAGTGAACCAGTTTAGTGTGACGCGCCGATCTGCGCACAGGCCTGCAACATGGCCCACGGCACGGCAACGAAGGCTTGCATTAAAGCATACATACATTCAAGAATGCATGTATAGTGACGAATACACCCCATCAAGTGAGGTATTTCATGGCCCGACGCACCAAGGCGGACGCACAGACCACGCGCAACAACCTTCTGGATGCTGCGGAACAATTGTTTCAATCGCGTGGCGTTTCACACACTTCGCTGAATGACATTGCCACGGCCGCAGGCACCACGCGGGGGGCGATTTATTGGCATTTCAAGGACAAGGCCGATCTGTTCAACGCCATGATGGAGCGCGTCACGCTGCCGTTGGAGCAAACACTGGTGGTGGCGTATGTGGAGCAGTCAGCCCATCCCGTGGCCGAGATCCGCAGTGCCATGCTGGAGGCGCTGCGCCTGATTGCCACCGACGAGCAAACCTGCCGCGTGCTCAAGATCGCCACCCACCAAGTTGAATACACCACCGACATGGGCGCCGTGCTGGAGCGCCACCTGAGCGTGCACGGCGGCTGCGTGGCGCGCAACCATGCTGCGCTGCAACGCGCCTTTGCCGCCCGCGGCCAGCCCCCACCCATGGCGCTGGACTTTGCCGCCCGGGGCTTGCAGGTGCTGGTGGAAGGGCTGGTGCACCAATGGCTGCTCAACACCGAAGCATTTGACCTGCAGGCCAACGGCCGTGCGGCGCTGGATGTGTACCTGAGGGGCCTTGGCCTGCACGACACGGCACCCGGCTGATCTGCGCGCCGGATCATTGCATCCGGCCCACCCAACCCCGCCACCCGGTCATTGGGTGGCGGCACCCGCCTGGTACCAGCGCCCGATCAGTGCGCGTTCTTCGTCGGTCATCTGTGTGGCGTTATTCATGGGCATGAGCTTTTGCACCACGGCCTGCTGGTAAATGGCCTGGGCGTGCTGCTTGACCAGGGCGGACGAATCCAGCCGCAGGTTCTTCATCTGTACCTGCTCGCCATGGCACATGTAGCAACGCTGCTCGAGCACTGTTTGCACTGATTTATAGTCAATTTGACCTGTAGAGCTTATTGGATAAGCGCCATCAGCTATTAAATCAGTAGCACCCACACTCACCGTCGGCGGCGCAGGCCGCAGCCAGGCCACCATGGCCACCATCACGGCCACCCCCACCAGCGCATACGGCAGCGGATTACCGCTCTTGCCCAGCTTGTAGCCATGGCGCATCACAAAGAACTGGCGAATGGCCGCTCCCGCGAACATCATCATGATCAGCACCAGCCAGTTCTGCGGGTGGCTCCAGGTAAAGCTGTAGTGGCCGCTGAGCATGGCAAACAGCACCGGCAGCGTGAAATAGGTGTTGTGCACGCTGCGCTGCTTGCCACGTTTGCCGTAAATCGGGTCCACCGGCAGGCCTGCCTTGATCTGCGCCACCACCGTGCGCTGGCCGGGGATGATCCAGAAGAACACGTTGGCACTCATGGCCGTGGCCATCATGGCGCCCACCAGCAAAAACGCCGCGCGGCCCGCAAACCAGTGGCAGGCCAGCCACGAGACGATGCACACGAGCACGAAGACGAGGGCGCCCACGATGACGTCGCCATTCTTGCGCTGGCCGAAGATGCGGCAGATGGCGTCGTACAGCAGCCAGAACACCACGAAGAACGCCAGCGCCACCACGATGGCGGTGGCGGGCGCCCAGTCCATGCGCGACTTGTCGATGAGGTAAGTGCTGGCGCTGTAGAGGTACGACACCGTGAACAGCGCAAACCCGCTGATCCAGGTGCTGTAGCTCTCCCAGAAGAACCAGTGCAGGTGTTTGGGCAACCGGGGCGGCGACACCGCAAACTTGACCGGGTGATAGAACCCGCCGCCGTGCACGGCCCAGAGCTCACCGCTCACGCCCTGTTGCTTCAGGTCTTCATCCTCGGGCGGCGTGAGGCTGCTGTCCAGAAAGACGAAGTAGAACGACGAGCCAATCCAGGCAATCGCTGTGATGACGTGGACCCAGCGCAGCAGCAGGTTGGCCCAGTCGAGAAGATAGCTTTCCATGTTTACGGTTCTCAACCTTCGCGGCACGCCAAAGCGCGCGCCACATATGCAACCTGCTCACCACTGCGGGCGCTCTGAGCAGACAAAAGGGCCGCGCACCATGGCAACACACTGCCGGGGCACCGCTGCGACCCACCATTCTCACGTTTCGGCACAAAGTGTATGCAGGAACTGTTCCTGGTCAGCGCACACACCACCGAAGCCCGGTGGCCCAGCTGCGGCAGGCATTACCCAGGATGCGGGTGCATGGCTGTTACCGACGCTTGCAATTTTTCCAGGGCTGGCGCCGCGTACAGGGTTTGCAGCAGCTGTGCAGCCACTGCCACCGCAATCACCTCGGGCGCTTTGCCGTGTATGCCCGGCACACCGATCGGGCAGGTCACCTGCGCCAGATCGTGCGGCATGAAACCCCGCCCCTGCAGCCGGTTCGCAAACGTGGCCCACTTGGTCTTGCTGCCGATAAGACCGATAAACGGCAGATCGCCCTGCTCGCGCTGGCGGCGCAGGCAGGCGGCCACCACGTCCAGGTCTTCGGCGTGGCTGAAGCTCATGATGAGCACGCGGCTGCCAGGGGCCAGCCGGGGCACGGCCAGCTGCACTGGTTCAGAGTGTTCACACCGCACGCCCTCGGGTGCAGGATCTGGAAAAACCCCGTCGCGGCTGTCGATCCAGGTCAGGGCAAACGGCAGCGGCGCCAGCACGCGCGCCAATGCATGGCCTACATGCCCACCACCAAACAAGGCCACAGGGTAGAGCGCTGGCGCCAGGCGCTGCTGAAGGCTTTGCGCATGCTGCGCCCCGACCAACTCAAACCCCAGGTGCATCACGCCCCCGCAGCACTGCCCCAGGGCCGGGCCGAGTGCGCAGCGCTGCCGCGGCGCACCGGCAAGCCCGCTCAGCCGAAGCCGCGCCTGGGCAATGGCCTGGTGTTCGATATGCCCCCCGCCGATAGTGCCTACCAGACTGTTGGCAAAAACAGCCATCCAGGCCCCCACTTCCCGCGGAGCAGAGCCTTGTGTAGACTCGACGGTCACCAGACAGGCCGGGGCGGCCTTCAGGCCCTCCAGCAATAACAGCAGATCAGTCACAACCAACTTTCAGTATGTTCACGGCACACCATGCACAGCTCGCATGGACCGTGCCCACCAGCATAGCGGCCGCACCATGCCACCCACTTTGCCCCAACGTTCTTCCCGAACCGGCCGCCACTGGCTGCTGGCCGGACTCATGGCGGCCGTGGGTGCCATCGTTGCGGCCTGCAAATCTGCCCCGGAAGCCCCGCCGCCACCTCCCGACAGCCGCATGCCCAGCACCAACGCAGGGCAGGCACCGGGCAGATCGGCGTTGCCCAGCCCCTCGGCGGCCATCAGCGCGCGCGCCTATCGCCGCGACGCGGCAACCCACGTGTACAACCTGAACCCCCAGCGGGTTTTCAAGGGCAAGCTGCCGCCCATGCTGTACGCCATTGGCGTGCTGGAAGTAGCCATTGACCGCAGCGGCCACGTCACCAAGCTGCACTGGATGCGCGCACCGCGCCATGCGCCGGAAGTGGTTGCCGAGATCGAGCGCACCGTGCGCGCCGCGGCCCCGTTTCCGGTGCCTGCGCGCATGGGCCGGGTCGTCTACACCGATACCTGGCTGTGGGACAAAAGTGGGCATTTTCAGCTGGACACCCTGACCGAAGGCCAGCTCTGAGAACGTCTTGGCGCCCTGGCACGCCGCGCTCACAAAAACAGAGCTGCTGACGCCTGCGTTTTATAGGTTTCAAGCACTTTCTTGGCACAAATCACCGCCGATAAAGCGCGATAAGCTCCTTTTTCAGGAGCACTCCTCACGATCCTCTGTACGTGGAATAGCTCCACGGGCTCACCAGCAACGGCACGTGGTAGTGCTGGTCGGCATTCGCAATACCAAAATCCAGGCTCACACGGTCGAGAAAGTTGGGTTCTGGCAACACCACGCCCCGGGCCTTGAAATAAGCCGCCACATCGAACGTGAGGCGGTAGGTGCCCTTGCGCAGGCTGGCGTTGTCAAACAGCGGCGCATCGGTGCGGCCATCGTGGTTGAGCACCAGGCGCTGGAGCAGCGTGGCCTCGTCACCCTGGGTGGAAAACAGCGACACCGCCATGCCCGCCGCGGGGCAGCCGTGCATGGTGTCCAGAACGTGGGTGCTCAAGCCCATGGTGAAATCTCCTGAAGGTGGATGGCCGCAAACGGGCCGTGTGGTGCCCAAAGTGTATGCACTGTGCACCGTTCAACCTATCATCCAGCCCATGTTTTCGTCGCCTGCCAGCGCCCTCGCCGAGGCCTTGGCGCGTGCCGGCGCCCTCCAGCGCCGGCGCCCCAATGCCGGGCTGGCCTGTCATTTGCTTGCCAAGGCTGTGCCCACCAACGCCCCGCTGCCATCTGGCGGCTGCGCTGTCCGCTGACAGACCCTGCACCCGTGACTCTTGCTGCACTCCATGATCTACGACACCACCCTGCCCTACCCGCGTGACCTGATTGGCTATGGTCAGAACCCGCCCCACGCGCAATGGCCGGGCGGCGCCCGCATTGCCGTGCAATTTGTGCTGAACTACGAAGAAGGCGGCGAAAACGCCGTGCTGCATGGCGATGCCGGTAGCGAGCAGTTTTTGTCGGAAATGTTCAACCCCGCCAGCTACCCCGAGCGGCACATGAGCATGGAGGGCATCTACGAATACGGCGCGCGTGCGGGCGTGTGGCGCATCCTGCGCGAGTTTGAAAAGCGCAAATTGCCGCTGACGGTGTTTGGTGTGTCGAATGCCCTGCAGCGCCACCCCGAGCTGACCGCCGCCTTCGTGGAGCTGGGCCACGAAATCGCCTGCCACGGCCTCAAATGGATTCACTACCAGCACATCCCCGAAGCGGTGGAGCGCGCCCACATGCAGGAGGCGATGGACATCCTCCAGCGCATGACCGGCCAGAGGGCTCTGGGCTGGTACACCGGCCGCGACAGCCCCAACACCCGCCGCCTGGTGGCCGACTTTGGCGGCTTTGAATACGACAGCGATTACTACGGCGACGACCTGCCCTTCTGGATGAAGGTGCAGCGCTCTGACGGCACCGCCGTGCCCCAGCTCATCGTGCCCTACACACTCGACTGCAACGACATGCGCTTTGCGCTGCCCCAGGGATACTCGCACGCCGACCCGTTTTATCAGTACCTGAAAGACACCTTCGACGCGCTGTACGCCGAGGGCGACCCCGCCGGCGACAACGCCCCCAAGATGATGAGCATTGGCATGCACTGCCGCCTGCTGGGCCGCCCGGGGCGCATCACGGCGCTGCAGCGTTTTCTGGACCACATCGCACAGCGCGACAAGGTGTGGGTGGCCCGCCGCATCGACATCGCGCGCCACTGGGCGCAGCGGTTTCCCGCACCAAAATTTTGAGTCAAATCAGCCTCTGGCGCTTATCCCATAAGCGCAAGCAGCTCACTTTATTGAAGCACGCACCATGCCCCTGACCCTGGAACAACTGAACACCGCCAGCGCCGCCGAGGCGTTGCAACTGCTGGACGGTGTGTATGAACATTCGCCCTGGATTGCCGAGCAAGCCCTCGCGCAGCGGCCGTTTCGCTCGCTGGCGCACCTCAAGCACGCCATGGCCCATGCCGTGCGCACGGCCAGCACCGACGCGCAACTCGGCCTGATCCGTGCCCACCCCGAGCTGGCAGGCAAGGCCATGGTGGCGCAAAGCCTCACGGCCGAATCGACGCACGAGCAATCGAAGGCGGGCCTCACGCAGTGCACGCCCGACGAGTTTGCGCGCATTCAGCAGCTCAACGCCGACTACAACGCGCGCTTCGGCTTCCCGTTCATCCTGGCGGTGCGCGGGCCACGGGGCACGGGGCTGAGCAAACAGCAGATCATCGACACCTTTGCGCGGCGGCTGGGCAACCATGCAGACTTCGAGCGCGCCGAGGCCCTGCGCAACATTCACCGCATTGCCGAGATCCGCCTGAACGACAAGTTGGGTGCCGAGCCCTTGCTGGGCAACGACGTGTGGGACTGGCACGAACAACTCGCCGAGCACTCCGACCCCGGCTTTGCCGAAAAGGGCCAGCTCACCGTGACCTACCTCACCGACGCGCACCGTGCCTGTGCACAGCGCATCAGCCACTGGATGCGCGAATGCGGCTTTGACGCGGTGGAGATGGACGCCGTGGGCAACGTGGTGGGCCGCTACCACCCGGCGGCCCCCGGCGCACGCTACCTCATGACGGGCAGCCATTACGACACCGTGCGCAACGGCGGCAAATACGACGGGCGCCTGGGTATCTTCGTGCCCATGGCCTGTGTGCGCGAGCTGCACCGCGCGGGCCGCCGCCTGCCGTTTGGCATCGAGGTGGTGGCGTTTGCCGAAGAGGAAGGCCAGCGCTACAAAGCCACCTTTCTGGGCTCGGGCGCGCTCATCGGGCACTTCAACCCCACCTGGCTGGACCAGAAGGACGCCGACGGCATCACCATGCGCGCGGCCATGCACAACGCAGGCCTGTGCATCGACGACATTGCCACGCTGCAGCGCGACCCGGCGCACTACCTGGGCTTTATCGAGGTCCACATCGAGCAGGGGCCGGTGCTCAATGAGCTGGACCTGCCCCTGGGCGTGGTCACCTCCATCAACGGCGGGGTGCGTTTTATTGCCGAAATGATCGGCACCGCCAGCCACGCGGGCACCACCCCCATGGACCGGCGCCGCGATGCTGCCGTGGCCGTGGCAGAACTGGCGCTGTACGTGGAGCAGCGCGCGGCGCAGGACGGCGACTCGGTCGGCACCATCGGGCAGCTGTTGGTGCCGGGCGGCTCCATCAACGTGGTGCCCGGCCGTTGCCTTTTTTCATTGGACCTGCGCGCCCCCACCGACGCGCAGCGCGATGCGCTGGTGCGCGACGTGCTGGAACAGCTCGGCAAGATTGCCGCACGGCGCGGCCTGCGCTACACGCTGGAAGAATCGATGCGCGCCGCAGCAGCCCCCAGCGCACCCGCCTGGCAACACCATTGGGAGCGCGCGGTAGACGCCTTGGGCGTGCCTGTGTTTCGCATGCCCAGCGGCGCGGGCCACGACGCCATGAAGCTCCACGCCATCCTGCCGCAGGCCATGCTGTTTGTGCGCGGAGAAAACTCAGGCATCAGCCACAACCCGCTCGAATCCACCACCAACAACGACATGCAACTGGCCGTGGACGCCTTCTCCCAGGTGCTGCACCAGCTTGCCGAGGAGCCCCGCCCATGACCACCCCCACGCAGGCCTCTTACACCGCCCTGGACGCCTGGATCGACCAGCACTTTGACGAGGAAGTGCGCTTTTTGCAGGCCCTGGTGCGCGTGCCCACCGACACGCCCCCCGGCAACAACGCGCCGCATGCAGAGCGCACTGCCGAGCTGCTGAAAGACTTTGGCTTTGACGCCGAAAAACACGCCGTTCCCGCCGCCGATGTGCAGGCCTATGGCATGGAATCCATCACCAACCTGATCGTGCGCCGCCCCTACGGCCAGGGCGGCAAAACCATCGCCCTGAACGCGCACGGCGACGTGGTGCCGCCCGGCGAAGGCTGGACGCACGACCCCTATGGCGCCGAAATTGTGGACGGCAAGATGTACGGCCGCGCCACCGCCGTGAGCAAGAGCGACTTTGCGAGCTTCACCTTTGCCGTGCGCGCGCTCGAAGCCGTGGCCCAGCCCACACGCGGTGCGGTGGAGCTGCACTTCACCTACGACGAAGAGTTTGGCGGCGAACTGGGCCCCGGCTGGCTGCTGCAAAAGGGGCTTACCAAGCCCGACCTGATGATCGCGGCGGGCTTCTCGTACGAGGTAGTCACCGCCCACAACGGCTGCCTGCAAATGGAAGTGACCGTGCACGGCAAGATGGCCCATGCCGCCGTGCCCCACACGGGTGTGGATGCACTGCAAGGCGCGGTGCACATCCTGAACGCGCTGTATGCGCAGAACGACGGGTACAAGAAGGTCACGTCCAAGATCGAAGGCATTCAGCACCCCTACCTCAACGTGGGCCGCATCGAGGGCGGCACCAACACCAACGTGGTGCCGGGCAAGGTCGCGTTCAAACTCGACCGCCGCATGATCCCCGAGGAGAACCCGGTGGAGGTGGAAGCCACCATCCGCCGCGTGATCGAGCAGGCAGCGGCCGAGCGTGCGGGCATAAGTGTCAACATCAAGCGCCTGCTGCTGGCCAATGCCATGACACCGCTGGCCGGCAACCAGCCGCTGGTCGATGCCATCCAGAAGCACGCGCTCGCGGTGACGGGCGAACCCGTACCCGCCGTGGGCACGCCGCTGTACACCGATGTGCGGCTGTATGTGGAGCGCGGCATTCCCGGCGTGATTTATGGCGCCGGCCCACGCACGGTGCTCGAATCACACGCCAAGCGGGCCGATGAGCGGCTGGACCTGGAAGACCTGCGCCGCGCCACCAAGGTCATCGCGCGGGCGCTGAGTGATTTGCTGGCGGGGTGATTTTGGGGTCTTTTATGGCTCTGGCGCTTTGGCAGCAAGCGCAGACAGCTATTGTTTTTATAGCTATCGCTGTACCTGATTTGTCAGCGGGGGCCGGGTGCCTGTGCCCAATCCAGGCGTACCGCCCGCTCACTCCTCAAATCCAGTATCCTCCTGCCCTCGATCTCGGCTGTGGCCCTGAACGTTTTCTTCCATGGCGCCAGCCGCGACACCTCCGCCGCTGTCCCCGCCGCACGCCAGGCCGACGCCCACTCGCGTCCCCCTGCCCGCTGCCGGAGAAACCGCCACAGCCTGCGTGGCATCGCCACCCTGACCGCCCGGGGTACCGGGCTACCGGGCAACCTGGGGGTCTGGCTTTGTGCCGCACGCGCACCAACCGACCTGCCAGCCACCCACGCCATCGGGTACCGTTGTTTTGCATTCCGCCGAGGACTTCCAGGATTTCCGTATGACCCAGAACATTTCCGCCGCCGAGCAGGCCCTGCGCGATGCTGCGCGCGAATACCACCGCAACCCCAGCCGGGGCAAGATTTCGGTGAACCCGACCAAGCCGCTGTCCAACCAGCGCGATCTGTCGCTGGCGTATTCGCCCGGCGTGGCCTACCCGTGCCTGGACATCCAGGCCGACCCGACCAAGGCGTTCGACTTCACCTCGCGCGGCAACCTGGTGGCCGTGATCACCAACGGCACCGCCGTGCTGGGCCTGGGCGACATCGGCCCGCTGGCCGCCAAGCCGGTGATGGAGGGCAAGGGCTGCCTGTTCAAAAAATTTGCCGGCGTCGATGTGTTCGACATCGAACTGGCCGAGCGTGACCCCGACAAGCTCATCGACATCATCGCGGCGCTGGAGCCCACGCTGGGAGGCATCAACCTTGAAGACATCAAGGCGCCCGAGTGCTTCTACATCGAGCGCGAGCTGAGTAAGCGCATGAACATTCCAGTGTTCCATGACGACCAGCATGGCACGGCCATCATCTCCAGCGCCGCGCTGCTCAACGGCCTGGAGCTGGTGGGCAAGGACATCGGCGCCGTCAAGATCGCGGTGTCGGGCGCGGGTGCCGCCGCCATTGCCTGTGTGGGCGTGATGGTGGGACTGGGCGTGAAGGTGGAGAACATCTTCATGTGCGACTCCAAGGGCGTGATCTACGAAGGCCGCCCCGGCGGCTATGACGAGTCCAAGGCCCGCTACGCCCGGCAGACCGATGCGCGCACGCTGGCCGATGCCGTCAATGGCGCCGACGTGTTCCTGGGCTGCTCGGCCCCTGGCGTGCTCACGGCGGAGATGGTCAAGACGATGGCCGCCAAGCCCATCATCCTGGCGCTGGCCAACCCCGAGCCCGAAATCCGCCCCGAGCTGGCCAAGGCCGTGCGGCCGGACTGCATCATCGCCACGGGCCGCTCGGACTACCCGAACCAGGTCAACAACGTCCTCTGTTTCCCCTACATCTTCCGGGGCGCACTCGACTGCGGCGCCACCAAGATCACCGAAGCCATGAAGCTGGCCTGCGTGCGCCAGATCGCCGACCTGGCCAAGGCCGACATCAGCGAAGAAGTGGCCAGCGCCTACGCGGGCAAAGAGCTGACCTTTGGCCCCGACTACCTCATCCCCACGCCTTTTGACTCGCGCCTGATCCTCAAGATCGCGCCCGCCGTGGCCCAGGCTGCGGCAGATTCCGGCGTGGCCACGCGCCCCATCACCGACATGGAGGCCTACAAGGAGACCCTGTCGCGCTTCGTGTACCAGACCGGCATGCTGATGCGCCCCGTGATCATGGCGGCCAAGGCCCTGCCCGATGCGCAAAAGCGCGTGGCCTATGCCGATGGCGAAGACGAGCGCGCGCTGCGTGCCGCACAGATGGCCATTGACGACAAGATCGCCGTGCCCATCCTCATTGGCCGCCCCGCCGTGATTGCGGCCCGCATCGCCAAGGCCGGCCTGCGCATGCAGCTGGGCAGGGATGTGGAGGTGTGCAACCCCGAGGGCGACCCGCGTTTTCGCCAGTATTGGGAGCACTACCACCAACTCATGAAGCGCAATGGCGCGTCCATCGAAGTGGCCAAGGCCGCCGTGCGCCGGTCCAACACCATCATCGCCTCGCTGATGGTGACGCTGGGCGACGCAGACGCCATGATCTGCGGCTTGGTGGGCACCTACGAGACGCACCTGGAGCGCATCCACAGCATCATCGGCCGCCAGGCGGAAGCGCGCGACTACGCCACGCTCAATGCGCTGATGACCAACCGGGGCACGCTCTTCATTGCCGACACCTATGTGAATGAAGACCCCACGGCCCAGCAGCTGGCCGACATCGCCTGGATGTCGGTGCAAGAGGTGCAACGCTTTGGCATTCCGCCCAAGGTGGCGTTCCTGTCGCATTCGAGCTACGGTTCGTCCAAGCGCGCATCGGCCAAGAAGATGCGCCTGGCACGCGACCTGTTTGTGGCCGCCCACCCGGAGATCGAATGCGACGGCGAGCTGCATGGTGACGCGGCGCTGGAGCCCAACATCCGCAACGCCTACATGGCGGACTCCACCCTGACGGACTCGGCCAACCTGCTGATCTGCCCCAACCTGGATGCCGCCAACATCCTCTACAACGTGCTCAAAACCACCACCAGTGGCGGCGTCACGGTGGGCCCCATCCTCATGGGCGCAGCCGCCACGGCCTACATCCTGACCCCGGCCGCCACGGTGCGCCGGGTGCTCAATATGACGGCACTGGCCGTGGCCAGCGCGGCAGCGCGCCCCAAGTAAGGGCAAGCGCCAAGGACGTCGGTAAGGGCGCCGACAAGGGCTTCGGCAAGAGCCAAGGGCGCCCTGCAGTCCAGGGCGGTGCAAGCACGCAGGGTTTCGCACCCAGTCGGGAAACCCAGCATGCCCCCATGCACCACTTCGGGGAACAATGGCTTCGTGCCTGGCTCTGCTGCGGCGAAAGCGGGCATTGATTTTGCTGAGTACATGGCCACACGGCCGTGAAGACGGCACCTTTCACGCCTTTCCCCGACAGGAGCCCTCCCCATGAAGAAGCGATCTTTCCTGCAGTCCGCCGCGCTGCTGGCCGCTGTCAGCACGTTCTCGCTGGCACAAGCGCAAACGCCCACCCCCATCAAGTTCCAGCTCGACTGGCGTTTTGAAGGCCCCGCCGCCCTGTTCCTGCAGCCCGTGGCCAAGGGCCACTTCAAGGCCGCCGGCCTGGACGTGACGGTGGACGCCGGGAACGGCTCGGGCGGCGCCGTGCAGCGCGTGGCCTCGGGCAGCTACGACATGGGTTTTGCCGACCTGGCCGCCGTGATGGAGTTCCACGCCAACAACCCCGACGCGCAGAACAAGCCCGTGGCGGTAATGATGGTCTACAACAACACGCCCGCTTCGGTGATGGCGCTCAAGAAGAGCGGCATCACCAAGCCCGCCGACCTGACCGGCAAGAAGCTGGGCGCACCCGTGTTCGACGCAGGCCGCCGCGCGTTTCCCATCTTCCAGAAGGCCAACGGCATCGGCGCCGTGCAGTGGACCGCCATGGACCCACCGCTGCGCGAAACCATGCTGGTGCGCGGCGACGTGGACGCCATCACCGGCTTCACCTTCACCTCGCTGCTGAACCTGGAAGCCCGTGGCGCCAAAGCCTCCGATGTGTTGGTGCTGCCCTATGCCGACTTCGGCGTGAAGCTGTATGGCAACGTGGTCATCGCGTCGCCAAAGCTCATCAAGGAGAACCCGGCTGCCATCAAGGCCTTCCTCTCGGCCTTCACCAAGGGCGCCAAGGAAGTGATTGCCAACCCGGCTGCCGCCATCGAACACGTCAAGGCGCGCGATGGCATTGTGAACGTGCCACTCGAAACCCGCCGCCTGCAACTGGCCATCGACACCGTCATCAACAGCCCCGATGCACGCGCCGAAGGTTTTGGCCAGGCCCAACCCGGCCGCCTGGCGCTGATGGCGTCGCAGGTGTCGGATGCGTTCAACACCAAGACGCGCGTGAATGCCGACCATGTGTGGAACGCGAGTTTTCTGCCCAGCGCGGCAGAGCTGAACATCCTGCCGAAGAAATGAAACACCCCCTGAGTCGCTTTGCGCCTTCCCCCTCTCTCAACTCGCTACGCGAGTCGGGAGGGGGACGCCCCAGTGCACGCAAGCGAAGCGCCGCCTACGCGGCATGGCGGCCCTTGCACGGGGGCGCTGGCTTGGGCCGCGCCAGTTTCGTGCGGTGTTGGGTGGCGCGCAGCGCTGTGGATAACTGAAATGCACGGGCCGCACACGCGGTCCTGTGCGCAACCTCTTTATACGGACCCCTGATGCAGGCTGCCGATTCCTATTTTGTGGACTTCCGCGACGTCTGGCTCGCCTACAACGACGAGCTGCGCGCGCAAAACCAGTTTGCCGTCGAGGCCATCCACCTGCAGGTCCGGCAAGGCGAATTCATCGCCATCGTCGGTCCCTCGGGCTGTGGCAAATCCACCTTCATGAAGCTGGCCACCGGCCTGAAGATGCCGTCGATGGGCAAGATCCTCATCGACGGCCAGCCCGTGACGGGGCCGCTCAAGGTCTCGGGCATGGCGTTTCAGGCACCTTCGCTGCTGCCCTGGCGCACCACGGTGGACAACGTGTTGCTGCCCCTCGAAATCGTCGAGCCCTTCCGCAGCAATTTCAAGCAAAAGCGCAAGGAATACGAAGAGCGCGCCCGCAAGCTGCTGCAAAAGGTGGGGCTGGCGGGCTATGAAGACAAGTTTCCGTGGCAGCTCTCGGGCGGCATGCAGCAGCGCGCCAGCATCTGCCGTGCGCTCATCCACGAGCCCAAGATGCTGCTGCTCGACGAGCCCTTTGGCGCGCTGGATGCCTTCACGCGCGAGGAGCTGTGGTGCATCCTGCGCGACCTCTGGACCGAGCAGCAATTCAACGTGATTCTGGTCACGCACGACCTGCGCGAGTCGGTCTTTCTGGCCGACACCGTGTATGTGATGAGCAAGAGCCCCGGCCGCTTTGTGGTGAAGAAAGAGATCGAGCTGCCGCGCCCGCGCGAGCTGGAGATCACCTACACCAAAGAGTTCACCGACATCGTGCATGAGCTGCGCGGCCACATCGGCGCCCTGCGCCAGGGTGCAGGCAAAGCTGGCGCCCCCATCCCGCAGTAACCACCCATCGACACACAAGCACCATGCACAAAAAAACCGCAGAACGCTGGTCCCCCTGGATCCTGCTGGGCGCCATCGTCGTGCTGTGGCAGATCATCTGCTCGGCCTTCAATGTCTCGGAGTTCATCTTCCCCAGCCCCTGGGCCATCGGCACGCAGCTGGTCGAGTTTGGCGGTGTGATTGCCGCCCACGCCTGGCGCACCTACTGGGTCACGATGGCGGGCTTTGGCATTGCCATCGTCGTGGGCGTGTTGCTGGGTTTTGTGATTGGCAGCTCGCGCCTGGCCTATGCGGCCGTGTACCCGCTGATGACGGCCTTCAACGCATTGCCCAAGGCCGCCTTCGTGCCCATCCTCGTGGTGTGGTTCGGCATTGGCGTGGGGCCAGCCATCCTTACCGCCTTCCTCATCAGCTTCTTTCCGATCATGGTGAACATCGCCACCGGCCTTGCCACACTGGAGCCCGAGCTCGAAGACGTGCTGCGCGTGCTGGGGGCCAAGCGCTGGGATGTGCTGACCAAGGTGGGGCTGCCGCGCTCCATGCCCTACTTTTTTGGCTCGCTCAAGGTAGCGATCACGCTGGCGTTTGTGGGCACCACGGTGTCCGAGATGACAGCGGCCAACGAGGGCATTGGCTACCTGCTCATCAGCGCGGGCTCGTCCATGCAGATGGGCCTGGCATTTGCGGGCCTGATGGTGGTGGGCGCCATGGCCATGGCCATGTACGAGCTGTTCAGCGTGATTGAAAAGCACACCACCGGCTGGGCACACCGGGGCTCGCAGGGCGAGTGACACAGGCGGCGACAATGCACCCGGGGCGCCACTGGCGCCTTTTGTCATCCACCCGACGCCCTCCAGGCCGGCCCTGCACCACCGCAGCCTGAAAGACATTTGCATGCCCCGTTTTGCCGCCAACCTGTCCATGCTCTACAACGATGTGGACTTTATCGACCGCTTTGCCGCTGCCGCCCGTGATGGCTTCAAGGGCGTGGAGTTTCTCTTTCCCTACGCCTACCCGGCGCACGACCTGGCCACGCGTCTGCAGGCCAATGGCTTGCAACAGGTGCTGTTCAACGCCCCGCCGGGCAACTGGGATGCGGGCGAGCGCGGCCTGGCCTGCCTGCCCGGGCGCGAGGCGGAGTTTCGCGACAGCATTGCCCAGGCCCTTGCATACGCTTGCGCGCTGCAATGCCCCCGCATCCACGTCATGGCTGGCGTGGTGCCGCAGGGCGCTGACACAGCCACCGTGCGCGCCAGCTACATCGCCAACGTGCGCCACGCGGCAGAGCAGGCCGCCCCGCACGGCATCCACATCCTGCTCGAACCCATCAACCACCGCGACATGCCCGGCTACTTCCTGAACCGCCAGGACCAGGCCCATGCGCTGATCGCCGAGATCGGCGCGGCCAACGTCAAGGTGCAGATGGACCTGTACCACGCGCAAATCACCGAGGGCGACCTGGCCATGAAAATCCGCCAGTACATCCCCACGGGCCAGGTGGGCCACTTTCAGATTGCGGGCGTGCCCGAGCGCCACGAGCCCGATGTGGGCGAGGTGCACTACCCCTATCTGTTCACACTGCTGGACAGCCTGGGCTATGGTGGCTGGATTGGCTGCGAATACCGCCCGGCACGCGGCGCTGCGCCCCACGCCACATCGGACGGGCTGGGCTGGCTCCAGCCCTGGCTGTAGGCATTGCCGTCGCCAGATGGTTTGGGCACGCCGCTTTGGGTGCATGCACTGTGATCAAAACGAGCCCCTGCAGCCTGTCTGCCAACCCTGATCAGCTATTTTTTCAATAGCAAACAACTCTTATGCCCTGGCACGCAAGCTTGCAACTGGACTACACCCTGGAAGGCCCCCGCACGGTCGCCCGCCATGCGCACAACGGCCCGCTGCGCATTCTGCAAAGCCTGTACCCCGAGGGCGATGCGGTGTGCCACAACGTGCTGGTGCACCCACCCGGCGGCCTGGTGGGCGGCGACACGCTGGACATCTCGGCCACGGTGGGCCCTGGCGCGCATGGCCTCGTCACCACACCGGGGGCCACCCGCTTTTACCGGTCTACCGGCGAACGGGCCCTGCAACGCACGCACCTCACCCTGGCCGAGGGTGCGCGGCTGGAGTGGTTGCCACTGGAGGCGCTTTGCTACAACGCCTGCAATGCCGAGAACCACCTCACGCTGAACCTCGCCCCTGGCGCCGAGTGCATGGGCTGGGATGTGACCGCACTGGGCCTGCCGCATGCCGGGCAGCCCTTTGATACCGGGCGCTTTGTGCAGCACATCGAAGCGCCCGGCCTGTGGCTGGAGCGCGGCGTGATCGATGCGGCCGATCACCGCCTGCTGGAGAGCCCGCTGGGTCTGGCCGGACAGCGCTGCATGGCCAGCCTGTTCTTTGTGACGGGCAGGCCGCTGGACCGCGCCCGGCGCGACACCGCCCTGGACGCCGCCCGCGCCGTGATGGATGCCCACGCGCTCAAGGCCACCGCAGGTGCCACCAGCCCCAACGGCCAAGTGGTGGTGGTGCGTGCGCTGGCCCCGCAGGTGGAGCCCGCCATGCAACTGCTCCAGCAGGTTCGGGCCGCATGGCGCGCAGCGCTGTGGCAGCTGGATGCCGAGCCACCACGCATCTGGGCCATGTAGGCTGGAGCAGGCCTGAAATGGGGCCCATCTTCAGATCGCCACCAGGTTGCGGATGCCCTTGGTTTGCATCTCACTACCCGCGCCGCGTGCGATGACTTCGCCGCGCTCCATCACCAGGTATTCGTCGGCCAGCTCCTGCGCAAAGTCGTAGTACTGCTCACACAACAGGATGGCCATTTCTCCCCTGTCGGCCAACATGCGGATCACGCGGCCGATGTCTTTGATGATGCTGGGCTGGATGCCCTCGGTGGGCTCGTCCAGGATCAGGAGGCGCGGGCCGGGGGCCAAGGCGCGCGCGATGGCCAACTGCTGCTGTTGCCCACCCGAGAGGTCACCGCCGCGGCGCTTGAGCATTTGTTTGAGCACGGGGAACAGCTCGAAAAGGTGCGGCGGCACGGGCGTGGAGCCGCTTTTGTAGGCCAGGCCCATGCGCAGGTTTTCTTCCACCGTGAGGCGGCCGAAGATTTCGCGGCCCTGGGGGACGAAGCCGATGCCTGCGCGGGCGCGGTCGTAAGGCTTGGCCTGATCGATGGGTTTGCCGTCGAACGTGATGGCGCCACTTTTGATGGGAACGAGGCCCATGAGGCTTTTGAGCAGCGTGGTCTTGCCCACGCCGTTGCGACCGAGCAGGACGGTGACTTTGCCGGGGGCAGCGGTGAGGCTCACGTCGCGCAGGATGTGGGAGCCGCCGTAGTACTGGTTGATGTTTTGGACGGTGAGCATGGTGATTTTTTGAGTGTTTTTGGCCTCTAGCGCTTATTCAGAAAGCGCTGGTAGCTATAAATTTGGAAGCATTCAGCATGCTTGTGCTGAGTGGCGGGAGCTTGGACGCTGAGCGTGCGACGTGCTTCAGCGCAGGGCGGAGGCAGGGAGTCGCCCGGCGTGCGAGTAACTTTCTTTCGCTTCGCCGAAAGAAAGTCACCAAAGAAAGGGCGACCCTACTGTGCGTGTCCCTTCGCTGCGCTACGGGCAACCTGCGATGCTCGGTCAGGGGGTGCGCCGCAGAACTCACTGCGCGCTGCGCGCTCCGTTCAAACAACTGCGGCGAGTCAGTGCACGAAGTGCGTGTGTCCTGCGGCACACGCACGCACCCCCTGCCCTGCGCTTCTAGGCACGCACAAAAGGGAACCCGCAACCGGACATCCCCACAGGCCATCGCTGCGCTCGGCCTGGATTGCGCAGCGCAAGGCGCTTGCGCCCGCGAAGACAGGGCCGAGCGCAGCGATGGCCCGTATGGCTGTTGGGTAGTTAGGCTCCCCACCCCTTCTGTGTGCGCCTGGGGCGCGCAGGAGGCGGGGTGGCGTGGGTGTGCCGCAGGACACACCGGCGCTTCGTCAACTGACTCGCCGCGTCTGTCTGAACGGAGCGCCACAGGCGCGCAGTGAGTTACGCGGCGCACCCCGCATCCGAGCACCTCAGGTTGCCCCGTAGCGCAGCGAAGGGGTCGCAGACAGTAGGGTCGCCTTTCTTTTGGGTACTTTTCTTTGGCGAAGCAAAGAAAAGTACCTCGCCCGCCGGGGCGAGACCCGGCCTCCGCACTCAACAAAAGCACACCGCCAGCCAAGAAAAGAGAGCGGGCAAACACCATCACCGCCCCAAATAAACCTCAATCACCCGCTCATCCGCCTGCACCTGGTCCAGCGTCCCCTGCGCGAGCACCGCCCCATCGCACAACACCGTCACGATCTCCGAAATCGTCCGGATGAAAGACATGTCGTGCTCCACCACCATCAGAGAATGCTTGCCCTTGAGCGTCAAAAAAAGCTCCGCTGTGCGCGCCGTCTCCTCGTCCGTCATGCCCGCCACCGGTTCGTCCAGCAGCAGCAACTTCGGGTCTTGCATCAGCAGCATGCCAATCTCCAGCCACTGCTTTTGCCCGTGGCTCAGATTACCCGCCTGACGCGTCACGCTACCGGCCAGATGAATGGTGTGCAACACCTCGGCCAGTCGGTCCGACGGTGCAGAGTCGAGCTTGAAGAACATGCTGGACTTCACGCCCTTGTGGGTCTTGAGTGCCAGCTCCAGGTTCTCGAACACGCTGAGCTGCTCGAACACCGTGGGCTTCTGGAACTTGCGGCCTATCCCTAAGGCAATGCTGATCAAGGTCCACCGTTGTCGCTTCTCAAACGTTATCCGCAGATGAAGCAGCAGACCCTGGCAATGGCCGCAGATCAAGACAACGGATTCGAGCAGTCGCGCAAGCCCACCCGACGTG
>NZ_QOZT01000043.1:0-32290 GCF_003345135.1 Acidovorax sp. BoFeN1 | reverse complement strand
CCCCGCTCAACACCAACGCCGCTCGCCCCGTCCGTCTTGCCATGCCAGCCTCCAAAAGGAATCGCTGGGTTGGCATGATCGCACATGATCACATTTACGTAAATGTTTTAACGGAACGATGTACTAGTGCGGCGCAAGGCATCCCGCGGCGGTCAGCGGCTGGATCTGACTGCCAAGGAGTTTCTGCTACTCACGCTCTTTCTGCGAAGGAAAAGCGAAGTGTTGTCTCGCACCGAGATTGCTGAGCAGGTGTGGGACATGCACTTCGACAGCGAAACCAACGTAGTGGAGGTCGCAATTCGTCGCTTGCGAGGCAAAATAGATAAGCCCTTTAACACTGCGCTGCTTCACACTATCCGGGGTATGGGCTACATCATGGAAGAACGCAACGGATGAAGGTATTGGACCAACATCGCTCGTTGCGTCAGCGGCTATCCTGGTGGCTGGCGCTGCAGAGTTTTGCCGGATTGGGGTTGGTCTGTCTGGCCGTCTACCTAGTGACGGAGTTCAACTTTCGCGACCGCCAAGAGGAAACGCTGGCGCAAAAGGAGAACGTCATCCGGCATCTTCTGGCGGGTGGCAAGGAGCACCGGGATGCGGAGGACCTTACTCACAAACTCGACGACTTTCTGGTAGGGCACGGAGATCTTTCACTCGAAGTATTGCAGTCCGACGGAGTCGTGCTTTTCATACACACTCGGAATCAGAACGCGCATACGGTGCTGCGCCATCGGCAATTCGAGGTAGAGCGAGTCGATGGCTTGGCGTCAAGGGTATTGCGCGTGCAACTGTCGCTGGACATACAAACTGACAACCAATTGCTGCATCGGCTCGCAGTCACTTTGCTCGTAGCTGCGATCGGAGGCGCGATCGTGGTTTCGCTTGGGGGGGTTTCTCTGGTCAACCTCGGGCTGGCGCCGGTGCGAAGGCTGGCCAGTCAAACACGCGCACTGTCTGCGGGCAGCCTGCATCAGCGGCTCGATGGCGGGGAGCAACCCCTTGAACTCGTGCCACTGATCGACCAGTTCAATGCGCTTCTGGCACGCATAGAGAAGGCATATTCGCAGATGGAGGGCTTCAACGCAGATGTGGCGCACGAGTTGTGCACGCCGTTGGCCACGCTGATTGCCAACAATGAACTGGCACTCAGGCACCTCCACCAAGCTGACATGCAGGAGGTCATTGCATCTAATCTAGAGGAACTGCATCGCCTGACCGGCATCGTCAAGGACATGTTGTTTCTGTCCCAGGCGGATCGAGGCGTGGGTGCACGCCGCGCACCAGTACCAAGCCTTGCGTCTGTAGCTGCAGATGTGTTGGACTACCACGAGGCGTCTCTGGCCGAGGCAAGACTCACGGCCGAAGTGGTTGGTGACGCGCAAGGTGCCTTCGACTCACCACTGCTGCGTCGTGCGTTGTCAAACTTGCTGGGAAACGCCACGCAGTACGCGAGAGAGGGTTCGATCGTTCAGGTTGGTTTCAAGACCATTGGTGAGGACCGCGTGCTCATCACCGTCACCAATTGCGGCGACACCATTGATCCGGAAATACTTCCCCATTTTTTCGATCGATTCTTTCGCGCCGATCCCGCTCGCAGCCATGGGCAAAGCAACCATGGCCTAGGCTTGGCCATCGTCGGTGCGATCGCCCGCATGCACCATGGCAAGCCAGTCGCATGGTCAGAGTGCGGGGTGACAAGTGTGGGAGTGGAGATCCGCGCCCAGTAATGTCGGTTATAGAGTGGCATCTCGTGATGCAATGGATCAGGACGTCAAGAAGTCTGTCATATGGCGAGAGCGTTAGATGGCGGGGTTGAGCCTCGGATGCTGCTCCTCCCACCAGAAGAACAAAACGGCACCAGATATCAGCATCGCAACGATGACAAACCAGAAGGCACTTTCGGCAGGTTCGCGCCGATCCGCTGGTGACTTCTGTCTACTCGTGTGGTCGGTCCTACATCCTCCGCATTGGCCCCCCCGCGCAGGTCCACCAAATCGCGCTCCAGTTCGCGCCGCTCCATGATAAAAATGTCATCGGACTGTCTAGATTCTGTTGGGGTGCGCTCCCTACGATGAACACATCTCCTCAACGCCCAAGCAAGGCATGAGAGATGCAAGTTTTATTCACTATCGCTAGGAGCTTCAACCATGATCCAAAAACGCCTCTCCCTTTCTTCCATGATTGCCGCCGCGGCCGCAGTGGTTACCCTGAGCCTTCCAGGGATTGCTTCGGCAGCGTACGAGCATCCCGCCAACAACGAAAAGGGCGTCATCGTTCACCCGGAACACTTCAAGAGCGATAAAACCCGTGCTCAAGTCAAAACAGAAGCCGAGGCTGCCATGCGGCAAGGCCTCCTTTCTTACGGCGAAAGCAACTACCCTATCCGCACACCTGATGCGGCAGGTCCAGGCAAGACGCGTGAGCAAGTAGTCAACGAGTTGCGGAACGAGTCACCTGCCGAACGCGACGCGCGTCTGCGTCTCTACTACCCGGGTTGATTGCCCACGTTTGGGGTGCGGAAAATTGCTTGGAATCCATTCTGTGGGATTGTTGACGTTGGCCTGACTAACCTCGGGACAGCCCAGGCCGCCGTCCAATTTCCCATGACACCCCGCCGCCGCGCACCGTCGCGGCGAGCTGCTGTCCCAGCCGCTGCTCGATCACTGGCTTCCACGGCACCAGGCTGAATCCCATGCCGTCATCGAGCATGGCGTAGCGCCCACTGGCGAGCATGACGTTGCGCCGATAGATGCCGGCCACTCGGTGGCCATCGGCCACGGGGCGATGCTCCAGGCCGGTATCAGCCGCTATGTCCTGCGCGGCCTGCACCACTTCCCGATTACGCAGCGTCGTCAGCAGATTGCGCACCAGAATCACACGCTGGCCGCGCTTCTCGGCCAGTCCTTGTTCGGCCAGGAAGTCGGCACGTTTCTGTAGCGCCTCCTTGACCTCGCTGCCAAATCCCAAATCGCCCAATCCCTTGCCCCCACCGATCAACTGCTGGTCCAGCCAGGTGGCGCCGATCACGCGGGCCTGCCGCTCGATGGGCAGGTGCGACTTCAGTTCCACCGCCACGCCGCCCAGGCGCTGTGCGTCGTACTGCCGTCCACGCTCGGGCAGATCGTCGGGCACCTTCCATAGCCCCTCGGCCACGCGCTCCACGATGCCGGCGCGGCGCAGGGCTTCCAGCCTTCGGACATGGGCCGCGACTACCTCCTGCGGGTCGCGCCCAGCTTGGGTCTGGCCCTGTGCAATCGCCAGATGATGGTCGGTGCGGTACAGGCCATCGCTTGCCAGCGCAGCGATGTTGTGATCCGCCGTCCGCACCTTGGCGGAACCGCGTAGTTCCACCACCGCGCCGGTCGGGTAGTTGCCGGGTTCGTCGCGGGCATTGAGCCCGACATAGTGCGCCTTGCCGTCCACGCCGTCGATGACCAGATAGCTCCGGTCTCGCAGCTCGTCGGCCAGCCCCTTGGCGGCCACGCGGCCAATGATGGTGCGGCCGTCGTCGCCCGGCTCAAACACCGCCAGTTCTCGCGGCTGGCCGCTCATCGCCCGCTGCATCGTTCGGATAATGTCGTCGCGCTCACCCAGGGCGCGCAAGGTTTTCTCGGCATCGGCATGGATGGCCCAGGTGCCGGGCTGTACCTCGTCGGCCAGGCCCAGGCGCTGCAAGCGTTGCAGGCGGCCGATCAGCAGCAGGCGCTGACGTTGCAGCTTCGGTTCGTTGAAGCGTCCGACCCGCACACGGCCATCGTCGCCAGTCTCGCGTTTCAGCGTGCGATCCAGGCTCGTCCACCGCTCTTGCTCCACCTCGCGCTGCAAGGTCTGCTGGATCTCCAGCTCGGTACGTGGCCCCAGCCATTCGGTCGCCAACTCGGCGGCACGATGGCGGAAACCATCGGCGATGTAGTCGCCCGCGATGATGAGGTCTTTGCCAGTGTCGTCGCGCCCGCGCACGATCAGGTGGGTGTGCGGGTTGTTGGTGTTCCAGTGATCGACAGCCACCCAATCCAGCCGCGTGCCCAGGTCGGCTTCCATGCGGTTCATCAGGTGGCGCGTGTACGTCCGAAGATCATCCAGTTCGGCGCCATCCTCGGGCGACACGATGAACCGGAAATGGTGCCGGTCATCGGCGCAGCGTTCCTTGAATGCCTCCAGATCAGCTTCATCGACCTGCGGCCCGTAGGCTTGGCCTCGCTCGCCATCGCGGCCCGCGCCATCGCGCTCGATGTAGCGCAGGTGCTTGGTGAGTGATCGGGGACTGGCCTGACGCTGGTTGACCAGCAAGGTTTTGATGTTCACGCGCCGCGACATTGGCGTCAGCTTCGCCCCGGCGAAGCGCGCCGCAGTATGGCCGCGCCCCAGGCGCGAGCCGGGACGCTGGCCGACGTGCTTTCCAGTGCCGCCGGTCGATGCCGGGCGACGCATTGAGGACTTGCCGCCACTGGTCTTGCCGACCTGCTTGAGCACCTTGGAAACAAAGCCCTGGCCCCGGTTCTTCGGAGCACTGGGGCGGATGCGGAAATCGTCATCGCGGCGGTTGCTCATGGCTGTTCCTTGGATAGCTGGGGCGTGTCCGGTAGTGCAAAGCACGCGGACATGCCCGTATCGGCGCGGGCCTCGCGCCCCAGGCGGCACGGCGGCGAAGCCGCGCCGTGCCGTCCAACCCCCACGTGCAGGCTGGCTTTGCGGGCGACGAAGTGCCGCCCCCTTTTGTCTTGCCTTCCGCCTTTGCCTCCCGCTTTCGCTCCCGGCAGCGGCGGCCCGGTGGCGCTGCGCTGCTTGCAGCCAGCCCGCCGGTGAACGCGGCCAGGGCCGCAGCCCGGCGCGTTCAAGGCAAGACGCCTGCACGGTGGACGGCTGCGCCGGATGCAGCGCGAAGTGCAATGCGAACGCATTTGCACTGCACGCGCGGCGACACGGCAGAAGCCACTGAAATGACATGCCCGATGGCACGATGCAATGCACGCCTGCGTGCAGCGAATCGGCAGCCATCATGGGCGGGACTCCAGCCAGACCGGACGTGCAATGCCGATCACGGCGGATGCGCTGACCGGCCCGAAATACCGGCTGTCGAACGACGCCGGGTTGGTCGCGCTGAGCAGGAACAACTCGCCAGGCCGAAGCCGCAGGCACTGCGGCCAGGATGGCAGCGTGCGGCCCAGCCGGTCGGCAGCCAGAACGGCGGCCACCGGCACGCCGTCGATCCAGATTAGCGCATCGACGATGCAAACGTGTTGCGGCGCGACCGCGCCCACGCGCTTGAGCAGCGGAACGCGCGTCGGCAGGTAGCCGCGCTGTGCAGCAAGCGCGGCGGCATCGGGCGGCAGCCGGGCCAAGACGATGCTGCCCACGGACAACGGACGTGGCAGCGAGGCGGCGTGATGGTCGAGCGGATCGACGCGATACCAGCCGACCGCCACGCTGTCGGACGGGTTGTAGATCAGGCGCGGCAGCGGCGACACGAAGGACGCCCAGGCCAGCGCGGCGAGGCCACAGGCGGACAGCGCAGCCAGCACGATGCGAACGCGCAGGCGCGAGCGAGGATGCGGCGCGGCTTCTGCGGAATGTACGGCGGTGGAATGAGCCGTCATGGCAGCGCCCTCCCGGCCAGCCAGGCAGCGTGCCGCTCGGCGCTGTAATCGGGCAGCGGCAAGCGTGCCGCGAGCCGGTTGCCCAGCGTGCGCCAGTACGCGGGTGATGCGGCAGCAGGCGCGATGCCCAGCGCCTCGATGGCGTCGATGCGCTCCAGCACGGCGCGCACCGCGCTGTCGCCCTCGGCGTGCAGCAACAGGCGTGCGCCGGGCTGCACACCGGGAATGCGCTGCGCCGCATCCAAGGGCGTGCAAGCCTGCATCACCATGAGCTGCCAGCGAATCGTGCCGTAGTCGTTGGCCTGCCAGCGGATGCGGCAGAACATGGCGTCGGGCACGAATACGGCGACGCTCCGCCAGCGGTCGTACCGCAGAGTGCGCGCCGGCTCGCCAAAGCGCAGATAGAGCTTGAAGCGGTGCTCAAGGAAGGCCAGCGAAACGCGCGTCAGCGGCGTTGAGGCAGGCCGGCCCGTGAGCGCAATGAGTGACGGCGACGGTGCTGCCGTGGCTGCGGTAGCAAAAGGCAAAGCAGATGCGTTCATGGCATGTTCTCCGGGAATTCCCGCTCCAGCAGTGCGCGCAACAGGTCGGCCACCGTCACGCCCTGCGTGAAAGCCGATACCTTGATGCGCGAGCGCATGGCGGGCGTGATGTCCAGGGTCAGGCGGGCGGTGTAGAGATCGCCCTTGTTGAGCGCATCGGCGTCGCCCTGGCGAATCCACGCCTCGGCGTGCGGATTTGCAGGCGGGCGCGCGCCGATGCCGACGCGCTTGGCCGTGCGTTTGCTGTTGGGTGGCGGCTTCGCCGTCATGTCGGCCACCGCAACAGCTCATCGACCAGTGCAGTGATTTCGCGTGCGGCGGCGCTGTCGGGCGCCGTCTCGCGTGCGACCCGGCCGGCGGCCACGCTGTCTGCGAAGACGATGCGCTGGTGCACTTCCGAGCGCAGCGCAGGAAGTGGCTGCTCGGCCAGCGCCCCGCGTGCTTCGCGCCCAATCACCGTGGTGCTGACGCGCCGGTTGATGACGAAGGCCGCGCGCAGCGCAGGCCGGAACACCTGCGCCTCACGGATCAGCGCCACCATTTCCGCTGATGCCCACAGGTCGTAAGGGCTGGGCTGCACCGGGATCAGCACCCGCTCAGCCGCCAGCAGCGCGGAGCGCGCCAGGGCGGCGATCCTGGGCGGCCCGTCGATGACGACGTGATCGGCCCGTCTGGCGAGTTCTGGCGCTTCCTGATGCAGGGTTTCGCGTGCCAGGCCCACGACGCTGAACAGCCTTGGCAAGCCTTGCTGGCTGCGGCGCTGCGCCCAGTCCAGCGCAGAGCCTTGCGGATCGGCATCCAGCAGGATGACCGATTGCCCGCGCATGGCCAGCTCGCCGGCGATGTGCGTGGCGAGCGTGGTCTTGCCGACGCCGCCTTTCTGATTGAGCAAAGCGACGATCATGGCGCGGCCCTCCAAGCTGGAAAGCTGGCCTGCATTTGCCTTGCAAAACGGGGTTGCTTTGGGCTTTTGGCTTTCTGCCTTTTGGCGGTTGTCCACCGAAACGGCGCGCTGCTACTACAAGTTAGAGAATTTAAATTAGGTAAGTTAAGGGAGGCCGAAACCCGCGCCAGCATTGGCTTTGCGGGCGATTGACACGCCTGATAGCACGATAGTCCCACGCCTGATAGCACGAGCCCGTCCACAGGCCGCGCACCGGTTATCCCCGTGCCGTGTATGGCACGGGCCGGAAGGTCAGCAGTTCGATGCCATCCAACCGCTCGATGCCCAGGACATAACCGGGCAGCGACTGCCGCGCCACCAAGGCGCGCAAGTCGCAGGCGAAGTCGTAGGGTTTGGCCGTGCTGCCCGATTTGCGGTGTAGGTGCCGGAAGTCGAACTGCCAGCCACCGGGCTGGCGCCCGCCGTGCTTCCTCACCAGCCGGTACAGCCATCGCTCGATTCCACCCGTCAGCCGGAAATACGCCGGGTCGATGGTCAGCACCAGTGCCGCATCCATCACACCCGCATAGAACCAGTCCGGCAGGATCAGTTCGATGCCCAGCGGCGTGCCGCGGGCATCGGCCAGTTCCTTCCATTCGTTGATCCACGAGAAGCGGTGCAATCGCCGCCCGGTCGTCTCTCGGATGGAGGTGGCCACCGTGGTGGACTGCAAGCGATCCAGGGCCGCTTTGAGGCGCTGGTAGTCGCGCAGCGACGTACCACGCCCGATGAAGCGCAGAATTTCGTAGGGCGTGGCCTGCATCAACCGCGACAGGCGCAAGCCCGCATCGCGCGCCTCCACGATCTGGCTGGCGGCCCAGATCAGCACGTCCGCATCCCAGATCGTGGCGATGCCGTGCTCGGCCGTGCCTTCCACGCGGATCGTCACGCCGCTGGTGCGGAAGTCGATCGGCGCCGTGCGCCGCGACTTCGCCAGCGAGAAGAACGGAAAGGCCATCAAGTCCTGGCTGTCGCGCGGCGCCATGTCGCCCGGCAAGGCGCGGAACAGGTCTAGCTGTTCGCGTTCTTGCGAGGGCTTGGACACGGCGAAGGTCACCCGCGCGCCAGGAATCAGCGCGCACGGCTGTCCGCCGCATGCTGCTCGGCGTACTCGGGATCGGACGTGCTCTCGAAGCTGCGCTCCGCAGCCCAGACATCGAGGTCGGCCACGGCGTACATGACGCGCCGGCCGAACTTGCGGAACTTCGGCCCACCACCGATCACGCGCTGCTTTTCCAGCGTGCGCGGCGACAGGCGCAAGTAGTCGGCGGCCTCGTCGTTGGTCAGATAGCGCTGGGGCTGCGCGGGAGTAGTCGCGGGAGCGGCGGCGGGCCGCAAGTGAGCAGGACGCATGGTGTGAACCTCCATCGGTTGCAAAGCTCCGGCCGCACAGCGCAACCGGATGGAGGCAGTCTCAGAAAACGAAGCTCTCTTGCTCAGGGTCGTTTTGCGTCCCCTTCAGAACGACCCTTCTCAAGCGGTGGAAGTTGTGCTAATTGGCGATAGCCGCCGCGCATCAACGCATCGCCACGCCGCGCCAGGCGGCGCACCTTGGAGCGCAGGCCGCCGTCGCTGTACCAATCGGCCGCCGCGTCCTCGCCGAACAGTCCTTCGGCGATCACGCGCAAGGACGCGCCCGCCAGGGCCGCGTCGAGCGCCTGCAGGGTGTGCAGTTCCATCAGCGCGGCAGGTGTTGGCCTGGACCGGGCATCGACCAGTGCCGCGCCCAGCGCATGGCTGCGCGTAGGCGCAATGGTGCCGCCGCGATGGGCATAGGCCACGGCCATGCCGTCTTCCAGGCCAGGGGCCAGCGCGAATCGCAGGCAATGGCCAGGGCTGCCTGCGATCAGCACCAGCCCCTTGCCGTCATGAATCAGTTGCTTGTGGCCGGGGATGTGCCAGAACGCGAAGGCCACGGCGTCGGGCGGCGGGTCGGCATCCGGGTAAAGCTGCACCACGGCATCGTGGCCGGGAAGCCAGGCCGGATGCGCGTCGCGCGCATCCAAGGCCGGGTCTTCCAGCAGACGCAAGCCCCAGCGATGCGCCGCGTGTTGTGCCGCTTGTGGCCTGCGCGAACGGTGCAACCAGTCCAGCCGGTACTCGTGATGACGGCGCAGGTACTCCCAGGCCAACGCGAGGCCATCAAGGTGCAGCACGTAGAGATATGCCGCCGTGGGATACCACGGCTCGGTGCTTCGATCCGCCATGACGCAAGCTCCTGTGAAATTGCAGGAACACCACCGCAGACATCAACGCACAAGGGCTATCGCATCAGCATCCAAACGTGAAAAACTTGGATAAGTCGTAACTTTCGTGTCAAGACGGTTTGAATCCGGTACATTGCGCAAAGCGTCTGAATGCGGTGATGGCGCAATGGGAATAGCCGCGCCCTGCAATATCCACCGTGCCGCAAGCCGCGCCGGTCATCGTGACCGTTTTCGCCAGAGTCACCCCAGTGCGCTGCAACAATGCGGATTAAGACCTGACAGGTCTTGAGCCAGACTGAAATAGTCTCAATGCGCCCGGCTTGGCCGGGGCATGAACGGTTCAATCGACGATGGAGCCGTTCTCCTGCGCCAGCCGCAGGTACTCCGACAGGGGCCGCATCGCCTGAAAATACCGATCCCGCATCACCGGCAGCTTGTTCGGGCCGACGATGGAGGCCAGGTCGGACAGCTTGATATGGCCCAGCTCGGGCATGCTGATCCCCAGGTCGATCAGGCCATAGGCCGTGTCCCCATCGGCGGGATCAAGCGAGGCCAGCAGCCAAGTAGCGTGGGCATCCGGCGTGAACAGCCGCACGACCGGCAGCGGATCAACGTCCTGACCGGCAGCGCGGGCCTGGCCGTTGGCCAGCAGTAGCACGCGCTCGTCCTCGGTGGTTAGTGGGTTCATGGCGGGCGATCCCTTCGTCGATGCACGAATCCGCCAAAGCGTGAAGGCGCAGAACCGCATCGGTGGAAGTCAGGAAAGACACGAATGCGGTTCTGTCGGACGAAACAGAAGCGGATTTACTGATTTCCGTAAAAGCAAAAATGAGCCCTATAGATTGTAGTCCTATAGGGCGCAATCGAATGTCATCTTGGGTTTTGGGGAGAACCTGAGGTGGCGGCAAAGCACTCGTTGGCAACAGCATTGAAAACAGTCCGCAAGGTGCGTGGACTGAGCCAGGAAGCATTTTCCGACGTATCCAGCCGCACGTACATGAGTTCGCTGGAGCGCGACCTCAAAAGCCCGACGCTCAACAAGCTGGCCGAGCTGTGCGAGGTCATGCAGGTGCATCCCGTCACGCTGCTGGCGCTGGCCTACACAGGCAAGAGCCCGAAACAGGCTGAGCAGCTTCTGGCGCAGGTGCAGCAGGAGCTGGAGGCGGTGTTAAAGGCCAGCTACGAAGCGTAGCCGGCGTGACCTTGCCAGGCCGATCCGGCGCTGCCGGTTCGGCGGTCTTGCAGGGGCGCCAAGCACAGCGCGGCGGGGATGGGTCTGGCGCCGATCCCCCGGAGGCAAGCGAAGCGCGCAGCGCCGCAGGCGCGAAGCCGCGGGAGGGATTGAAGCCGAATGGCCGTGACGGCAAAGGCGGCACGGGGCGCAGCCCGGAAAGCCCGGCGGCGCATAGCGCCGATCCGCCCTGCATTGGCTTCTGGAAACCCAGGTCATGGTTTTGCAGCCAGGTGGAACTACCTCGAAAACAGGCAGACGAAAATCCAGTTGTTCCGGCTGTCGATACGGCACAGCGCTGCATCAGCAGCACAGCGCCCCGCCGCGATGGGTGGGGCGCTGCGGCCGTCAGGCCGCCTGGGGCTTGCTGCGCGACCAGATCAGCGTGTGCGTGCCGTCTTCTTCCTCGATCAGCCGGGCATAGACCGTCGCCGGGAACGAAGGATCATCGAGGGTGCAGGACACGTAGGCTCGGCCCCCCTCGCTGGTCTTCTTCCACGCCGCGCCCACGTCGTAGCCGGGTGCCTGGATGCGGAAGTCGGGGGCGTTCTCTTTGTCCCCCTTGTCGTTGGGAACCAGCTTGGCCTTGACGTTGAGCGTCAGGGTGCGAAGCGTGCCGGTGTAGCCGTCTTTGTCTGCGGTGAAGGTGCCGATGGTTGCCATGATGAATTTCCTTTCGGTTGAACAAGGTTCGCGCCCATCGCGTCCTTGTTGTGATCCGGCCGGCGGGGGACGGGCTGGCTGCACCGCTTGCGGTCGAAACGCAGTGGAGAGCCGGGAGGCGAAAAGAATTTGTCCCGCGAGGAATGCGCCGAACGCAGTGACAAAGCAGGGGAGATTGTTTTCGCTGGACGGTTGCAGCAATGAAAGCCCGAGGCGCAGCCGCGCCACCGCCAGGATTCACAACGAGACAAGGACGCCTTGGGCCGAACCGCTCCGAAAGGAGTTATGGCCGACTCGGCATCCCCGCATGCAGGCTTCACTGGCTCGCTCCCTGACGCGGGCCAAGGCAACATCCCGACGACGGGCGAGAACGCCCCTGCCCCACCCTGCGGCGCCGCCATTGTGGTGTGGTGTGGAAGCTCCATAGCGAGGCTGGGCGTTGTGCCGTGAACCATCCTTCGTGACGTGACAGGCGAGAACCGCCAGCGTCGAGGACGACACGCATCCGCACAACTTGCCGCAGCAAGCCACGGCGTATTCGCCGCAACGCCCTGCCCATTGCGGCGGGGCGCCGGCCAGGCCGATCCGGCGCAAGCCGGTTCGGCTCTCTTACAGGGGCGCCAATCATCGCGCGGCGGGGATGGGCCTGGCGCAGATCCCCTGGAGGCAACCGAAGCGCGCAGTGCCGCAGGCGCGTAGGCGCGCAGGCGTGAGGGATTGAAGCCGAATGCCTTGACGACACAGACGGCACGGGGTGCAGCCCGCAAAGCCCGGCGGCGCATCGCGCCAGCACGCTCAAGCGTCCTGAGCACCCAACAAAAAATTCGCACATCGAGCGACGACAAAGATCACCCGTTATACGTCCTATGCCATCTTCAAGCCGGTCGTCGCATTGCAATTGAGGCAGTCAGTCACTCCGTACCAGCAATAGCTTGGATCAAATGAATAGCGGGAGGTCTTTCTCTACGAGGCTTATCAACTTGGGAGCGATCTGACCACTGATCTTGACGGTGCCGTTCGCGGCAAATGCAATTTGCCCTCTCAGTCCACTCAAGACCAGTTCAAACACTGCAAGCTCGACCTTGTACTTTAAGCCCGCGAGAACCTCCATGCTCTCAACCACCATCCCCTCTTTGGACACGAACTCCATTCGAGCGACGAGATCGTCAGCGAGAACCGCGCCAACGACCTTCAAACCTATGAGCTTAGAAGAATCGACGGAATTGAAAATGGAAGAGGGGCGCTCCTTGTCGAACGTTACCGGTTTCGCAGTAAAGCCCATACCAGCCAAGGTTTCGAGCGCATTGAGGAGATCACGAATGTTTCTCCCAGCATTCTCAATTCTCAGGAAGATTAGGTCACCCAGTTCTACAACTGCAAAATCGGTAAAGCTTACGCTGTCTATCTGCTCGTAGGTCGGTGCCCCTTCGGCATCCAGCTTGGTTACGACGACTCGTGATCGCCAAAGATACCGGTAAGAGGCACCGCCACTTGGTGCTCGCGAAAACCCGAAAGAGGCTGCAGACTCGAAAGGGCAGTTGGCGACAATCGCCGCCAAATCCCGAGCGCGGGCTGGCAGTTGAATACGAAACCACCGATACCTGATCTGCATCACTCGCTCCCGCTGTCAGTACCCTGAAATTCAACTCTCAGCGCCGCAACAAGGTCCCGGGCCTTCGACTCAATGACCCGCGAAAAAGCATCAATTTCATGTTTGTATGGTTGTCGTCGTCGTGTCGAGATTTTTCCCTCTTCGACTGGGAACACGCCACTCAAGATGAATGAAAATCCCGTGCAATCCTTGAGATCAGAAAAACCCGCCTCAATGTCGTAAACATTGCCTACTCCCATGGTCTCGGTTGCAGTCCACCCCATCTTGATGATGTAGTAATTTTCTTCATCAAGGAGTCCATTCAGAATTTCCGAGCGACTGACCCCGTTGCCGCGAAGAAAAACTCGTTCCACATGAGTCTCGGAACCCTCGACATCCTCTTCTTCTCCGGTCTCACCATCCTGCTCAGGCTTCGCTTTGAATACGTATACGTCAGTCACGTCACGCCGGACAAAGCCAGGCAGTGAACTCGCCAGCTCGTGAAAGAACTTGGATCGAAGCTTTGCCCACGGAATATCAAACAACGCAACGACAACCTTGGTCAATGGCTCCGAGGTCGATTTCTCAACCTTTGCCAATAGCGTTTCCCGGACTCCGTTGAGGTAGTCGTTCTGCGTATTTCGCACAACATACCCTGCCGGAGATTTGACGAATTCAATGGTTCCATCACGAACTTGAACTTGCGAGAACTCGCTGCGTTTGTAATCGATCTGGGAATATTGAATTCGAATGTTGAGATTGTCGCCTTCTCGCGTCACTTGCACCGTGTCGCCGCTTGCCTCCATTTCTTTCTTCAACTGCTCAACGACGCCTTGCAGCTCGTCGGTATCACTTACCCCTGATACGTCCATTGACGTCGTGCGCTCACGTCTTGCGACAACGCCGAGTCTGGCCGCAATCTCCTTGTGGTCGTAGTAGTCGTGCGTCAGCGTTGAGAAGTATTTCGCAAGGTCTTCTCGCGATGTCTTCTTGCTGACCACGATATTGCGGCGTTGAAACAGCCGGATGACGGTCGGTGTATCAACCTTGTGCTGATTCAATGCATCGAAGACATTTTTATCACTTGCGTAGTAAAGCGATGGGCCATGAGCCCGCTTCTTCATTCCCGCCATCCCATATCTCCCGGGTTATACGTGCTGGTAACGCTTGTAATCCTTTCAATCTGGATCTTCGCGAGAATTTCCTCGCGTGCAGGATCAAACCCCCAGGCCTTTACATATTTCTTCTGGGCTGTGAGGAAGATGGATTTGAGATCATTGGGTGCATCTGGGTCAGTGACGCGCAGCAAAATTCGCTCACCGGACTCCAGCATCTGGAACCTCGACAAGCTGTCGAGAAAGTACTCAAACTCTTCCGGGCTGGATGCAGGTGCGTTGTAGTAGATGATGTAGCCCGCACTCTGACTATCCGTTGCGGCGTGCTTGATGATGATGTATGGTGAAGTCAGCGTCTCTACAGTCGCCGGCTGCGCCCAAACATCCCCCTGTCGGCGTGACATCACCAAATCAGGGTAATAGAACGTGTATGTTTGCGGCAGTTCACCTTCGCCTTTCAGGCGGAGAACGTCGTTCGCTATGCTGTACAGGCGCTGAATGTCTTTTGGCCCAAGGTAATGCAGCTGAGTTCCAGGTGCCACAGGAAGTGCTTGCAGATCGACCTTGTCGATGGCCTCATAAAATGGCTTGTCGTAGCCATTGTCATGATTGTGAACGAATAGCAGCCCACGAACCTCATACGCCTCTGATTCGTAAACGGAGTATTTTGACCTCCAAGAATCTGAGCCTCGCGCACAGTCAATCGTCATGCACAGTGATTTGAAGGCACTGCGCAATCTAGTAGAGTTAATTGAATCAGCGGCGTAGCTCTTTAAATCGGTGTGGAGATAAACTGTTCTGCCTAAATATGGATCTTGGTACAAGAAAACAACGTCACCGGGGTGGGTAGCCTTTGGCTTTCCACCTTCGCCAAGGTGCTTTTCATTGGAGCACTCAAAGTTGTCATCCATCTTGGGATGAATTTCCCACAAGAAATGCTTCAGAATATCCTTTGAAAGCCTCGGTGCGATCTCACCAATGTTTATTGTCTCCGCCACAACTCCTCCTTCTTGTTTGGCTGCTACGGAGGCCTGGGCACCAGCTACGCCCTGCCACCAATAAGCAGGGAAATTAGAGCATATTCCACACGTGCAATTGCGCTATGAAGCCCCATTCTCCAGGGTAGAACGTGTCCGAGGCATCGCGCCGCACCGCAATGCCTTCAACGCCGCCGCTTGCCCCTGGGCGCAGCAGGCGGCGGCGCGTGATGTTCCGGCAGCTTGGCTTCTGTACCGGGCGCGGCTACCGCCGCGCCCGGATTTTTGTATTCATCGGCCCCACGGCGAGACGCTGGGGCCGATGCTGGGATGACGGCTATTCCTTCGTCTCGATGATCCACCACACGGCACGCGGCAAAGGGCGACCTGTGCCGGGCGCATAGATCGCTGCCATGCGTGGGCGGCTCGTGGTGGTGTTGGTCGTGGGTATGGTCTGGCTCCTTGCAGGAAAGCGCCCCGGCCGGAACCCGGGCGCTTCCTGCGGCGAGGGTCACGCGGCCAATGCCTCTGCGGGTTCATCCGCCACGGTGGCGGCTTCTTCCGCATCGGGCTGCCCCGCATCCTGCGGGCCTTCCTCGGGCGCGTCCTCCTGCGTGCCTTCGGCCTTGAAGATGGCGGGCATCCAGCCCGTGCCATCGGCCAGCCGCTCGGCTTCGCTGGCAATGTCGGCCTTCTTGAGCTTCGCCAGCCGGGCGACGTGCTCCGGTGCGAACGCGCCCACGGCATCCAGAATCACGGCCTTGGAAACATGCTTGAAGTAGCCTTCGGCGGTCGGCTTCCACCATGCGGCCATGTCGAGGCCCACGGCCTGTGCCAGTTCCGCGCCGGGCTGGTGTGGCGTGGCGCGGGGCGTCACCACATCCACCGTGGACGCCACGCACACGGCCAGCAACTTGACCAGTTCGCCTTGCTCCATCGCCAGCAGCGCGGTGAACAGTTCGGCGCTGTCCTTGGGCAGCTTGCCGCCCCATGCCTGTTGCAATTCGCGCAGCGCCTCAGCAGCGGACGATTCGGGCCAGTCCGGGGCCATGCCTTCCAGCCGGTCTTGTGCCGTGAGACGCACGCCCAGCGGCAGATCGTGCCCGTAGTGGCTGTCCTGCAGGACGGTTTGCACCATGCCATGCACCAGTGCGGCCAATGCCACCTGCGGATGCCGGGCAACTTCGATTTGCAGCGCGGCGGTACGGTGGGCGCTGAGGCGTTGGGCCAACCGATCAGAGATAGCGGCCTTGGGCGCTTCGTCGTTCTCGCCTTCGTCGTCGTTCTCGGCTTCCACGCTGCCGAAACCTTGGCGCAACTTTTCCGGCGTGCGCAGCGCCTTCGCTTCGGCCTCACGCATCAGCCCTCGATGAATCACTGCCTCGCCGTTGCGGTCGATGGTGACGATGGCACCGGCAGCGGCCCGCATGTTCGCGGCATAGTCCAGCAAACCATCTTCCAGTGCCTGCAACTGCTGGCCCAGGCGCTCACCTTCCTCCTGCAAGGCGTCGGCCTTGTCCTCGTCGTCGGCGTCCATCGCGGCATCGAGGGCTTCGGCTACCTCCCGCATCCTGGCTTGCAGCTTCTCGATGCGCAGGGCTTCGCGCTTGCCCGGCGTGCGCCGCTCTCTCGGGGCGCGTTGAAACGCTTGCAGGTCGGCATAGGTGGCGGCGTGTGCAGCATCCACCCATGCCCAGCCTTCGGCCTTCACCTCGGCGGCGATGCCCGCCAGCCTCTCGTGCGCCAGCCGTTCCAGCAAGGCCGCATCGTTGAGGTACACGCCCGCATCGCCTTCCGCGAACAGATCGCGGCGAATCCCGCCGCCTGCGGCTTCGTAGGTGTCCAACCCGACGAATCGCACCAGCGGATGCCGGTAAGCATCAATCTCGCGCTCGGTGAGGCGTTCGCGCAGCGCAGACGGACTGCGCTGCCACTGCGGCGCATCGTAGAACGCGGCGTCTTGCGAAGCATGATCGTCAGTGATGGAAAGCGCCATGAGTTGGTCGAGCGTGACGGCATCGGCCCGGTAGTCGGCCATCAAGCGTGGCGAAACATTCGCCAGCTTCAAGCGCCGCTGCACCACCAGCGGCGTGACGGAAAAATCCGCTGCAATGTCTTCGATGGGCCGGCCTTCGGCCACCAGCGCCGCGAAGGCTTCAAACTGGTCTGCCGGGTGCATGGCTTCGCGCTGCACGTTCTCGGTGAGGCTGGCCGTGCGGGCCGTACCATCGGCCACCAGCAGGCAAGGCACCTCCCAATCCTTGGCGAGGCGGTGCTTCTTCGCCAGCAGCTTCAACGCGGCCAGCCTGCGGCCACCGGCCACCACTTCGTAATGCTCGCCATCGGCAGCGGGAATCACGATGAGGTTTTGCAGCAGGCCCACGCGCTGGATGCTCGCGGCCAGTTCGGGAATGGACATGCGCGGGGTCTTGCGCACGTTGCGGCCCGTGGGGCGCAGCACCAGCTGCGACAGCGGAACCAGAATCATGTTCTTGCTCGGGTCGGCGGCTTGCAGCATGTTGACGGCGGTAGTGGATGCGGTATTGACGGCGCTGGTTTCGGCATGGGTAACGGCGTTCATGATGGACTCCAATCAAATGAAACAGACAGGGAATGGAGGGGAAACCGCCCCTCCGGCGGGGGAACGGGTCAGGCTTTGAGGGCGCGCATGCCATCGGCCAGCAGCCACAGGGCGCGGTTCAGGCGAATGTCGGAATCGATGCCCTGCACGGGCCGGGTCTGCTGCCTGCGGCCATTGGCGGCGCGGCCAGACAATCCGCCCTTCGCGAGGTTTTCTTGGGTGCGGTTAAAGACGGACCACAAATCGGGGCGGCGATCCTCGAAGCGGCGCGGCATCAGAATCTGAGATTCGGTGATAGGCGCAGGCTTGTTCGGGTCGTTGTACTTCAAAGCCAGCGCAGCACGGGCGAACACTTCGGATTCGCCATCGTCCAAGGTGATGCCGCGCATGAGATTGCGGGATTCCTTCACCCGCTCGAAGCCGCTCAACACCTCGTAAGCGCCTGCTATGACGTGCCCGGCCACGTTGCCTTTGTGGGGCACGCGCACATCGGCCACGGTGTCACCGCACACCAGCCCATTGCTGCACACGAAACGGAACATTCCGGCCAGCATCTGATAGCTGCTGGTGCCATCGTGCGAGTTCAGCAGCACGATTTCGTTAGCCTCCGCACCGTTGATCTGGCTGGCGTGGCGCAGACGCAGCATGTGTTTGGTGTGCTCGCGCTTGCCTTCATCGCGCACGCGGGTTTGCGTCACCATGAAGGGCTGGAAGCCTTCCTTGCGAAGCTCGGTCAGCACGGCGGCCGTGGGGATGTAGCTGTACCGCTCGGAGCGGCTTTGGTGCGGGGCGTCCGCGAAGATGGACGGGGCCACGCTGCGAATCTGGTCATCCGACAGCGGGTAGTCGCTGCGCAGCGCGGGGGAATGGGAAGCGAAACGGGTTGCAAGCATGATCTTTCTCCTGACAAAGTTGGTTGTTGAAGAAGCCGCACACCGGATTCCTAGATTCGGAGCCCAGCCTTTCGGCTGTTTGGTGCGGTCGGCACGAAGAACCCGGTTGGCCTCGTTGCCACCGTCTTTCCTGAGTTCATCGCCCGCGACGAAAGGGAGCCCGCGGTCGTGTGCCGTCAAGGAGGCAAGCGCAGGGTTGGTGCGGCCCGCAGGCGCAGCCGAGGACACGGCCCTGCGCGCCTTGACGGCACACGACCGCGGGCTACAGTCGCGAGCAAGGTGATGGAGTCAGGAAAGATGGCTGGACAGGCAACGGCCCGTTCCACCGCCGACCGCTCGGCAAGCGAAGCGCGCAGGCCCGAAGCTGGAAGCCGGGCCGCAGGCGTCAGCCGAGCAGCGCGAGGGAACGATGGAAGCCCGACAGGGGCGAGACGCCGAAGGTGGCTCGATGCGAAGCACGACAGCGCGATCGGCCATGTTTCTTGGCCGGGGACGCCCAGACTTCAAGGCTCGATGGACACCACGCCCAGGATAGACACCATGTTCCAGGCATTGGGAAGCTGGCTCCACGGCCTTTGCGGCTGCGGATTCCTGGCCGAGCCGGCGCAGCCGGTTCGGCGGCATCGAGGGGCGCCAAGCATCGCGCGGCGGGGATAGCCCGCAGGGCTTTCCCCTGGAGGCAAGCGAAGCGCGCAGCCCTTGACGGCGAGAACGCCGTGATACGGTGAAGGGAACAGCAAGACCGCCTACCCACCTCCAACAAAGGTATGGGTAGGCAAGCGCAGCGCGCAGGCCCGCCAGGGCCGCAGGCGTCAGGGATCAAAGCCGGATGGCCGCAACTCGGAGCGAGGTGCGGGGCAACGCCCGCGAGCCCGGCGGCGCACTGTGCCGGACGCACAGTTCGGCTCCCTTGGCTTATCCGTCTGTACTGTGTTGACGCGCGTCGGATCGAAGAATCTTTTTGTTACTATTATTGGAAACACTTCAATAGGTACTCGGGGCTTGGAGGACGAGGTACGGGGAACAGCGATGAAACGTCGCGGATCGTCGATGGGCTGTGATAGCTGGCTTGCCTTGCGTCCATCGTCGATGGCATTGGCGCTTACCGGACCCACATTGGGTCGGCACATGGGCGCGGCATTGAGCCGCCTAAAATCGTGGTGTCAGAAGCGCGCTTGGCGGTTCATGCATCGCACACCATTGTGATTTTCGTAATGGAGCGCTGGCTTGGCACGATGCGGCGCGTTTGAACGACCTGCGGCCATTATTTCTAATGAGCCGGCAGGCCGGTGGTTCAGGCGTGCGACACGATGGGCTCGGCCGGTGCAACGGACAAGCGCATACCGACCGCATGCAGCACGGCCAGCAAGGTCTTGAGCGTCGGGTTGCCTGTCGGCGACAGCGCCCGGTAGAGCGCTTCACGGGTGATGCCTGCTTCCTGAGCAACCGTCGCCAGTCCGCCGTAGGCCTCGGCCACGTCGCGCAGCGCGAGCAGGCCGACCGCACGATGCTCCGGGTTGTCCAGCTCTTCCAGTGCAGATTTCAGGTATTCGACCGCAAAACCTCGATCGGCACGCAGCTCGGCAATGGTGGCCTCGCTATGGGAGACCGAGGCGGCATGTTTGCGATTGCTCATGTATTTCTCCGTTTCCAGTCCAGCCAGTATTCCTTGGCCCGTTGAATGTCCGCATCCTGCGAGCGCTTGTCGCCGCCACACAGCAGGATGACCAGCGCCGCACCGTGCCGGCCGATGTACACGCGGTAGCCGGGGCCGATGTCCTCGCGCAGTTCCAGGACACCTTCGCCGACCGGCTTGATGTCGCCAAAGATGCCCAGGGACACCCGCCGGAAACGGATTTCCAGCTTGGCCCGAGCCCGTGCGTCCCGCAGATCGGCCAACCAATCGGTCAGCGGCACCGCACCATCTACACGTTGGTATCGCCGGACTTTAATCATGGCGCGGCCTCCATTGTAACTTATAAATCACAAACATCAAGGTGGCCACCTTCATGATGCAAGCTCGGCCGACGCATCGGTCGCGCGCTTGCTGCCGGGCGGGACTGCGCGCGTGCCGTCCTTGCGATGCCGAAATGGCTTGTAGACCGCGACCGGGCTCTTGGGCTCCTGTGCGATCGGAGCTGGAGGCGGAACGTCGATGGCTGGCGACGGCCGGGTTTCGATCACGACTTTGCGCCGGCTCGCCACCAGCTCGGCAGCTGCGCGAACGGGATCATCCTCGGTGTGCACGTACCGCATGAACATCGTGACCGTCTTGTGCGCGGTCAGTGCCATGCCGACTTTCACGGGGACGCCTGAGTTGGCGATGTCCGTCGCCGCGCGATGGCGGATGCCGTGCGTTCCGACATGGGGAACGCCGGCGCGATTGAGGACGCGCCGCCATGCCTGATAGTAGGAATTCGCGGTCAGCGATTTCTTGTGATTGAAGATCGACGGGCAGACATAGGGAGAATTCTCGTAGCGCGCCGCGGTTGACAAGAGCCGGTGCGCTTCCTCGCTCATGGGCTTGGACATGTCCCCAGTCTTGCTGTCCGGCCAGACCACGCGCTTGTTGGGCAGGTCGATCCAGTCCCACTCCAGCAACAGGATCTCCGACATGCGGGCAGCGAACTCGAACTGCAGCCGGATCGCCAGTGTCAGCGTCGGGTGCTCCAGTCCTTCGGCGTCGGCCTTTTCGAGATAGGCGAACAACAGCGCCATCTGCGCGTCAGTGATCAGGCGCGTCTTACCTTTCTCGGGGTACTTCGGAACGTGCCGGCAGGGATTGGAGCCATCGGGCCGGTAGCCCCACAGTTCGGCGAGGTTGAACATCTTGCGAATGCAGCCGAGCACCCGATTGGCCTGGATGGGCGACTTCTCCTTGCGCTTCATCAGCGCGGTTACATCCAGGCGGGTGACGTCCGCCACTTTCATGTTGCCGAAGGCCGGAATGATCGAGCGGTCGATCTGATGCTGGTACGAACGTTGGGTGCTCGGCTTGTTGCGGGTCTTGGAGTAGTCCTCCATGAACCGGGTACACAGTTCGGCAACGGTCGGCGCCTTGCGCGCCTCCGCCTTCTGGCCGCCGGGGTCGCCGCCACGGCGAACTTCGGCCAGCCAGTTTTGCGCGAGCGTGCGGGCTTGCTCGACGGTCAGTTCACCGAACAGCCCAAGCGACGGCTTGCGGCGCTCGCCAGCGTTGGTGCGATACTGCACCATGAACACCTTCCGGCCTGTGGGGGTCACCTTGCACAGGAAGCCCGGAACCAGCGTGTCGCGCAGTTCCACGTCAGTGGATTGAGGCTGCGCCGTATCGACCGTCGTTTTCGTCAGTTTGATCTTCGCCATGATTGCTCCTTGGAATTGCCCGATTTCCAGGAGCCAGGCAGGAGCCAAGCGAAAGGGAGCCGGGTCGATTTGCATCAAGCACCCGGGTATCATCAAGACAAGATGCCCCTATGAAAACCTGCCTCGGGGGGCTTGATCCAAGCCCGGAGTGCCTCGGTGCAGTACCGATTCTTCGGCTTAAAATCCGCCGCTTTCCTGAAAAGGGGCGTGCCGGTTCGACCCCGGCTCGGGGCACCACTACGATTCAATCATGTCAAGTTACAACGCTCCCTTTGAAATCCATGTCCACGGACAGGTCCAGTTGCGCGCCGATACCAGCTTTGAACAGCTCCAGGAGGCGCTCAAACCCCTGTGGAAATACGCCGGTGCCCGCTCGCTGGCCGATGGCGCGGCCAGTGCCTACGAAGAAGAGCCTGGAATCAAGTTCGATGCTCAGGAGCACATGCTGCAGATGTGCTGGACGGTGCGTGGCGACGACGATTTTCGCCAGTCGCTCGATGAAATGTGCATGAGCCTCAACGAACTGGCCGAGTTGGGCGCCGCCATCGAGGTGACGTTTTACGACGCCGATTTCGATGAGGACGAGGAAGACGACGGCACCGAGTCGCGCGACGATTTTGTGATGCTGTTCGTGGGCCCTACGCCTGCGGCCATCATGCAGGTGCAGCGCGATTTGCTGGTGCAGGATGTGGTGAACATGATGGAGCGCCACTTTGATGGCGCCGAGCTCGGTGGCGTGGTGGCCGAGATCGACAAGTTGTTCACCCAGCGTTTCGACGCCCTGGTCAATTCGCTGGAAATTGGCAAGCCCCCGCGTGGATCGGGTGGGCCAGGCAACTCGGGTGGCGGACACGGTGGCGGACGTCGCCCGCGCCACCTTCACTGAAAACGCGAGTTTTTGAGTTGCTGCGCCACCGGCCTGGCCCGGCTTGCTGCGCTGCGCGATGGACGGTGACTGGATGAAAACCGATCTGCCTTACCTGCGCACCTACCCCGAGTCGCTGCAAGACCAGGCCCGGCAACTGCTGGGTGAGGGGCGGCTGGGCCCTGTGTTGCTGCGCAAATACCCCCAGCCGCACGCGGTGCGCAGCGACAAGGCGTTGTATGACTACGCTGCAGAACTGAAGGCCCGACACCTGCGCAACGCAGGCACGGTGAACAAGGTGGTTTTTGACAGCAAGATCCATGTCGTGCGCCATGCGCTGGGGTTGCATACCTCGGTGTCGCGCGTGCAGGGCAACCGCCTGGCGGCCAAGCATGAGATTCGCGTTGCAGCCATGTTCAAGCAGGTTCCGGACGAGTTTTTGCGCATGATCGTGGTGCACGAACTGGCCCATTTGCGCGAGAAAGACCACGACAAGGCCTTCTACAAGCTGTGCGAGCACATGGAGCCTCAATACCACCAGTACGAGTTTGACGTGCGCCTTTACCTCACGTACCTCGAGCACGCTGGCGAGCGTCTGTGGGCGCCGGAATAGCTATCAATTAAATAGCTGCTCGCGCTATACCAGCAAGCGCTACAGCCTGATTTGATCTGTATTTACGGGATGGAGACAGTGGCGCAGCAGTCGGGTGGCAGCTGCAGCCAGCGTTCTGCGGCCGCCTGCAACGGTGCGAGTGCGCCGGTGGTGAGCAAGCGGATGGAGGCGGGCGCCTCAGCCGCTGAATCTTCGGGGGTGAGCAGCACATCCTTGTGCAGCAGGCGCCGCGTTTGCCGTGCCACCGGCTCGCCAGTTTCAATCAGCCGCACCTGCGGGCCAACGAGTGAGCGCAACTCGTCCGCCACAAACACATAGTGCGTGCAGCCCAGCACCAGCGTGTCGATTTCGCCCGTTTCGGTGCCAAAGGTGCCCATAGCGCTGATGTAGCGTGCACACAGTGCTCTGGTTTCGGTAGCAAAAGGGTTGGTGGGCAAGGGCTGTGCCGTGCTGTCCTCGATGGCGCGTGCCAGGCCATCGCAGGGCTGGACAATGAATTCAGCCTGTCCGGCCAGCGACGCCAGCAGCCTGGAAAATTTCTCACTGGTCAGAGTGCCGCGCGTGCCGATGACGCCGATGCGCCCGGTTTTGCTCAACGCTGCAGCCGGTTTGAGTGCGGGCTCCAGCCCCACCAGCGGCAGGTCGGGCTGGCTGCTGCGCACCTCATGGATGGCGGCAGCCGTGGCCGTGTTGCAGGCCACCACCAGCGCCTTGATGTGGTGCTGTTCACGCAGGTAACAGGTAATAGCGTGCGTGCGGGCGCTGACAAAAGCGTCGCCCCGCGCATCGCCATAGGGTGCATTGCCGCTGTCGGCCAGATAGACAAAACGCTCGTGGGGCAACTCGGCGCGCAGCGCCTGCAGCACGCTCAGGCCCCCGATGCCACTGTCGAAAACGCCGATGGGTTGCGCAGCACGGTTCATGGTGTCAGGCCGGTAAAGGAAGCAGGGGCAGGGCGGATGGTTTCACCCGCGGTGTGCAGATGCCACCCCGCGCCATCGGCGCGCCGCCATGCCCGGTGGCGTCAGGCTGCCGCGACTTCGATGCCCTTGAATTCGCCCGTGGCGATGCGCTTTTGCCACTCGGCGGGGCCGGTGATGTGGGCGCTGGTGCCGCCCGCGTCCACGGCCACGGTGACGGGCATGTCCACCACGTCGAATTCGTAGATGGCTTCCATGCCCAGGTCTTCAAAGCCCACCACCTTGGCGGTCTTGATGGCCTTGCTGACCAGGTAGGCTGCACCGCCCACGGCCATCAGGTAAGCGCTCTTGTGGTTCTTGATGGACTCGATGGCGACCGGGCCGCGCTCGGCCTTGCCGATCATGGCAATCAGGCCGGTCTGCTCCAGCATCATGTCGGTGAACTTGTCCATGCGCGTGGCAGTGGTCGGGCCGGCGGGGCCCACGGCCTCGTCACGCACGGGATCGACCGGGCCCACGTAATAGATCACGCGGTTGGTGAAGTCCACCGGCAGCTTCTCGCCCTTGGCCAGCATGTCCTGGATGCGCTTGTGCGCGGCATCGCGGCCGGTGAGCATCTTGCCGTTGAGCAGCAGCGTGTCGCCGGGCTTCCAGCTGGCCACTTCTTCCTTGGTGAGGGTGTCGAGGTTGACCTTCTTGCTCTTGTTGTAGTCGGGCGTCCAGTCGACGTTGGGCCACAGGTCCAGGCTGGGGGGCGTGAGGTACACGGGGCCCGAGCCGTCCATCACAAAGTGCGCATGGCGCGTGGCGGCGCAGTTGGGGATCATGGCAATGGGCTTGCTGGCCGCGTGCGTGGGGTACATCTTGATCTTGACGTCCAGCACGGTGGTCAGGCCGCCCAGGCCTTGGGCGCCAATGCCCAGGGCGTTGACCTTTTCAAACAGTTCCAGGCGCAGGGCTTCCACCTTGTCGAGCGCGGGGCCGCCGGTCTTGGCGGCTTCGGCCTTGGCCTGCAGCTCGTACATGTCCAGGTCGTCCATCAGGCTTTCCTTGGCCATGAGCACGGCTTTTTCCGCCGTGCCGCCAATGCCGATGCCCAGCATGCCGGGCGGGCACCAGCCGGCACCCATGGTGGGCACGGTTTTGAGCACCCAGTCCACCACGCTGTCGCTGGGGTTGAGCATGTACATCTTGGATTTGTTCTCCGAGCCGCCGCCCTTGGCCGCCACGGTGATGTCCACGGTGTTGCCGGGCACGATCTCGGTGAAGATCACGGCAGGCGTGTTGTCCTTGGTGTTCTTGCGGTCGAACTGCGGGTCGGCCACCACGCTGGCGCGCAGCGTGTTGTCGGGGTGGTTGTAGCCACGGCGCACGCCTTCGTTGATGGCGTCGTCCAGGCTGCCGGTAAAGCCTTCCCAGCGCACGTCCATGCCCACCTTCAGGAACACGTTGACGATGCCGGTGTCCTGGCAGATGGGGCGCTGGCCCGTGGCGCTCATCTTGCTGTTGGTGAGGATCTGGGCGATCGCATCCTTGGCCGCCGGGCTTTTTTCGCGCTCATAGGCGCGGGCCAGGTGGGCGATGTAGTCGGTGGGGTGGTAGTAGCTGATGTACTGCAACGCGGCGGCGATGGACTCGATCAGGTCTGCTTGGCGAATGGAGGTCGTGGTCATGGCAGGTGGGGTCAGTGGGGTAAATCGCGAACCCTGAATTATCCCCCTGCGGGCTTGCGCGGTGCTGTCAGGCACGATGGTGGGGCGGTGGCTGGCGCAGGAGGCGGCGGCGGCGACCCCAATGGGTAGCGCAGCACAGCGTTGCATGGGTATGCTGCGCCCTGGTGTTTCTATCCCTTCATTCCATTGGCTCGCAGAGCAGCAAGGCAGAACTTTGATGACATCCCGACCCGACCCGACCGCAGTCCGCACCGAGAAAGACAGCTTTGGTCCCATCGATGTGCCCGCCCAGCGCCTGTGGGGCGCGCAGACCCAGCGTTCGCTGCAGCATTTTGATATTTCGGGTGAGCGCATGGCGCCGGAGCTGATCCGCGCCCTGGCCCAGGTCAAGCGCGCCAGCGCCTATGTGAACAACGCTTTGGGCCTGCTCGATACCGTCAAGACCACGGCCATCGTGGCGGCGGCGGACGAGGTGATCGCCGGTGGCCACCTGCAGGAGTTTCCGCTGGTGGTGTGGCAGACCGGATCGGGCACCCAGACCAACATGAACATGAACGAGGTGCTGGCCAACCGCGCCAGCGAGCTGCTGGGCGGACCGCGCGGCGAGGGGCGCCTGGTGCACCCCAACGACGATGTGAACAAGAGCCAGTCGAGCAACGATGTCTTTCCCACCGCCATGCACCTGGCCGCGGTGGAGGCGCTGACGCACCGGCTGCTGCCTGCATTGCAGCAACTGCGCACCACGCTGGCGGACAAGGCGGCAGCCTTTGAAGACATCGTCAAGATTGGCCGCACCCATCTGCAAGACGCCACACCGCTCACACTGGGGCAGGAAATATCGGGCTGGGTGGCGCAGCTCAAGCATGGCGAGCAGCATGTGCGTGCGGCACTGCCGCACATGTGCGAGCTGGCGCTGGGCGGCACCGCCGTGGGAACAGGGCTCAATGCGCCCGCCGGTTATGCCGCAGCGGTGGCGCGCGAGCTGGCCGACCTGACGGGGCTGCCCTTGATCACCGCGCCCAACAAGTTCGAGGCCCTGGCCAGCTGCGATGCGCTGGTGCATGGCCACGGTGCACTCAAAACCCTGGCTGCCAGCCTGATGAAAATTGCCAACGACGTGCGCTGGCTGGCCAGCGGGCCGCGCAGCGGGCTGGGCGAGATCACGATTCCCGAGAACGAGCCAGGCTCGTCCATCATGCCGGGCAAGGTGAACCCCACGCAGTGCGAGGCGCTGACCATGCTGTGCGCGCAGGTGATGGGCAACGATGTGGCCATCAACATCGGCGGTGCTTCGGGCAACTTCGAGCTGAACGTGTTTCGTCCGCTCGTGATCCACAATTTTCTGCAAAGCGTGCGCCTGCTGGCCGACGGCATGGTCAGTTTCAACCACCATTGCGCCGCAGGCATCGAGCCGCACCGCGCCCGCATGGCCGAGCTGGTGGAGCGCTCACTGATGCTGGTGACGGCGCTGAACCCGCACATCGGCTACGACAAGGCCGCGCAGATTGCCAAAAAGGCCCACACCGAAGGCAGCAGCCTGCGCGATGCGGCCATTGCCTCGGGCCATGTCTCGGCCGAGCAGTTTGACGCCTGGGTGGTGCCGCAAGACATGGTGGGCCGATAGCCGACACCCGCCAGCGCCCGTGGTGCTGCACGCCAGCAGTCATGCAGGGACTTGAAGTGCTATAAAAAACATAGCTGCTAGCGCTTTATGGTATTGCGCTAGAGCCTGTTTTTGTCATTAATTTGCGTACTATTTTGCCGCGGCAATGGCCTGGGCAATCCAGCCGTCAAACGTCTTTTGGTGCGCCTTGATCCAGCCGTCGGTGTGGCGTGCGATGTCGCTGGCCTTGTTTTCGCCCCGGCTCATGCGCAGGTTCTGGGCGTTGATGTCGGCCACGGGCAGCTGCATCACCTCAAACAGCCGGGCGGCCGCCGGGTTCTGGTCGGCAAAGGCCTTGTTGGCCATGATGTGCTGCTGGTTCACCTTGAACCCGTAGTTTTTGCCGTTGGACAAACGGGTGTCGTCCTGCGCTGCGGCCGTGGGGGAATCGGGCACCTCCAGCCAGACCACATCGGTGCCGGGGCGCAGCACGGCGCTCACCCAGTAGGGCGTCCAGGTGTAATAAAGGATGGGCTGCCCTTGTTTGAAGCGGGCAATGGTGTCGGCGATCAGCGCGGCATAACTGCCCTGCTTGTGGGTGATGGAGCCGCCGAGCTGGTAGTTTTTGAGGTGGCGTTCGATGGCCAGCTCGCAGCCCCAGCCAGGGTTGCAGCCGGTCAGGTCGGCCTTGCCGTCGCCGTCGGTATCAAACAGCTTGGCCAGTTGTGGGTCTTTGAGCTGGGCGAGGTTGGTGATCTGGTAACGCTCGGCGGTCTTCTTGTCGATCAGGTAGCCCTGGGCGGCGTTGTCGGAGTACACGCCCTTGCGGTAGAGCTTGGCGTCGCCGCCGCTGTTTTTGTAGAAATCGGCGTGCAGCAGATTCCAGTGCGTTGCCATGAAGGTGGCGTCGCCGTTGGCAATGGCCAGGTGCTCTGTGGCAGGCTCCAGGTCTTTCATGGGCTGCACGTCGTAGCCCAGTTTTTCCAGGGCGCGCGCAACCAGCAGGGTCTGGAAGGCCTCTTCGGCAAGCGAGCTCTTGAGGGGCTGCACGCTCACGCCCTTGCCGGGCAGGGCTTGCGCATGGGCGGCTCCTGCCAGGCCGAGGGCCAGCAGGCTGGCAGCGATGGCGGTCTTGGCGCCGTGGGTGAAAAGTGGCTGATTGGACATGGCTGCGGACTCCTTGAATGAGGGTGCGGGAAATTCGATGAATGGTGGTATGTGGCCCAAGCCCTAGCGGCGGGCCGGTGCCAGATCGGCGGGGGCTTCAGGTGCCGCCGACGCTGCGGGTGTGGTGGTGGCGGTGGCGGTGGCGGTGGCAGTGCGGCGCACCAGGCGCCACGCCAGACCGGCCGGTCCGGTCTGCCACCAATGGCGCACACCCCGGCGCGGCCGGCCCATGGCCTGGGTGATGCGGTCCAGCGTGACGGCCAGCAGCACAATGCCCAGACCGCCCACGGTGGCCAGGCCCATGTCCAGGCGGCCAATGCCACGCAACACCATCTGGCCCAGGCCGCCCACGGCAATCATCGAAGCGATCACCACCATCGACAGCGACAGCATCAGCGCCTGGTTGATGCCCGCCATGATGGAAGGCATTGCCAGCGGAAGCTGCACCTTGACCAGCAACTGCCAGGGTGAAGCGCCATAAGCACGCGCGGCTTCGATCAGGTCGGGGCGCACCTGGCGCAACCCCAGGTTGGTCAGGCGCACCAGCGGCGGCAGCGCAAACACGATGGTGACAATCACCCCCGGCACGTTGCCAATGCCAAACAGCATGACCACCGGCACAAGGTAAACAAAGGCGGGTGTGGTCTGCATCGCATCCAGAAACGGGCGCATCCAGCGCTGGGCGCGGTCGCTGGCTGCAAGCACAATGCCCAGCGGCAGACCGATCACGATACAAAATGCCAGCGAGGTCAGCACCAGCGACAGCGTCACCATGGCCTCGGACCAGATGCCCAGCATGGCCACCACCAGCAGCGAGGCCACGGCGCCCAAGGCGACGGCGCGGCCCGCAAACTGCCACGCCAGCAGACCCAGCAACGCCACCATGGCCAGCGTGGGCACGCCGGTGAGCAGGCCTTCCACCCAGGTCAGCGTGCCGTCAATCGGCGCGCGCACGGTCTGGAAGAAAGGACGAAAGTTCTCTACCACCCAGCCCAGTCCCTCGTTGATCCACGATTCGATGGGCAAAGAGCCATCCCACAGTTGCTGGATGTGCCAGCCACGGGACGCGGCATCGGTGCTGTCCAATGGTGTGGTTGCGGCCTGTGCCGGGGCATCCAGCCAGCTGCCGGTGCTGTCGGTGGCGTCACTGCCGGCCGGGGCTGCGCCCCATGGGTCGGCGTTGTCGGTGGTTGCTGCCGTAGTGGGCGCATCCGACGCTGCGGCAGGCAAATCCCAGGGCGTGACGGCTGCGCCGGAATCTCCCGCTGTGGCCCAGGGGTCGGTATCGGCGGGCGGTGGCAGCGCGGTTGGCGCGGGCGTGTGCAGTGCATCGGTCATGCGAAGCTCCTTTCTTGGGCGAGGGTTTCCTCAGGCGGTGCCGAGGGCGGAACCGGCGGGGTGTCGCGGTCCAGAAACTTCAGCAACGTGGTTTTGCTGATGGCGCCCTGAAATTCGCCTTGCGGCCCCAGCACCGGCAGTGCGCAGGGCGCCTGCGCCACCTGGCCAAACAGGTCGGCCACCGCCATGTCGGCGGCGATGGGCTCCACATTGGGCAAAAAGGCGTGTTGCAAACCCCTTGGCCCCACATGGCCCTCGAGTGCGGTGCGCAGCGAATCGGCCGACACGGTGCCCAGGTAGCGCTGCGTGGGGCTGACCACGTAGGCAAAGTCGCGGTCCTGGTCTTCCAGCTGCTTGAGCGCGGCGCGCGAGCCGCGGTCGTTGTGTTCGGACACCACGGTGAAGCGCTCACGCGCAATGTCGCCGGCCTTGAACACGGCAGCGGCATCCACACCGCGCACGAAGCTGCGCACATAGTCATTGGCCGGGTTGCGCAGGATGTCATCGGGCGTGCCCACCTGCACCACCTGGCCGTCCTTCATGATGGCGATGCGGTCACCGATGCGCATGGCCTCGTCCAGGTCATGCGAGATGAAAACGATGGTGCGCCGTCTGATCTGCTGCAGGCGCAGCAACTCACTTTGCATCTCGGTGCGGATGATGGGGTCGAGTGCCGAGAAGGCCTCGTCCATGAGCAGGATGGATGGATCGGACGCCAGCGCGCGCGCCAGTCCCACGCGCTGCTGCATGCCGCCCGAAAGCTCGTCGGGATAGCTCGCGCCCCAGCTGGCCAGGCCCACCTGCTCCAGTGCCTGCGCTGCCTGCGCCTGGCGCTCGGCCCGGCCCACGCCCGCCAACTCCAGCCCCAGGGCGGTGTTGTCGAGCACATTCATGTGCGGCATCAGCGCGAAAGACTGGAACACCATGCTGATGTCCTTGCGCCGCAGTGCGCGCAATTGCCCGCTGGTCAGGCTGCTGATGTCGGTGCCGTCCACCAGAATGCGGCCGGCCGAGGGCTCGATCAACAGGTTGAGCAGGCGTACCAGCGTGGATTTGCCAGAACCGGACAAGCCCATGACCACAAAGATTTCACCCGCCTCGATGGTGAAAGTGGCGTCGAATACGCCGATCGAGTTGCCGGTACGCTCCAGAATCTCGTGCTTGCTGCAACCCTGGCGGACAAGCTCCAGTGCCTGCTGCGGCGCATCGCCGAAGATTTTGAACACATGGTCGATGGTGATTTTTTTTGCCACGCTGGTGGATCTCCCTCGTTGAATGGGTGGAACACAGCCCGCCCGCCATTGGCGGACAGGTTCGAAGCCCTTGTGAGGCCCTGATGCGGCGGCCAACCCTGGCTGAGATCAGCACACGGGAGGGCACGAAATGGATAGGCACTGGCCGTGCCAGCTTGGCCCGAATGGCACGCAAGGTGGTGCGCAAGGGCCAGAGGTGTGTTCCGGCGGCGGACCCGGGGGAGGACGCTGGGACCACGGCTGCCACCGGGCAAAGGCACGGCGGCGGGGCATCAGGGACAAACTTTGACGGGCTGGAGCGACCGCGAAGGCCACACCAGGAACACATTGCAACCCCGTTGGGGCTGAATTACCTGCGTTGCAGGTGGTGAATGAGAACCGAAGTATACGGATTCAGTGTCTTTGGGTCAAAACAGGGGTTTTTCAAAACCGGGTATACACGCGCGCTGTTCCGGTCGCAATGCGCCCCGACCGGGTCCCGTCGGCGGGGGCATCCTTCTTCTATAGAGGTGCTTTTGCTATAAAATTAATAGCTGCATGCGCTTTATATATAAGCGCTTGAGGTTAATTTGACTAAAAATTATGGCTCAGTGCTTTACATGGCTGCTGTTGAGCAGCTTGTCGGTGTAGGCAATGGCCACTGCACTGGTAAGGAAGACCACATGGATGATGGTCTGCCACATCAGCACCTTCACGTCGTAATTGGCGGCGTTGATGAAGGTCTTGAGCAGGTGGATGGAGCTGATGCCGATGATTGACAGGCCCAGTTTCACCTTCAGCACCGAGGCATTCACGTGCCCCAGCCATTCGGGCTGGTCGGGGTGGTCGTCCAGGCCCAGCCGGCTCACAAACGTTTCATAGCCGCCCACGATCACCATGATGAGCAGGTTGGAGATCATCACCACGTCGATCAGCGCCAGCACCACCAGCATGATCACGGTTTCGTTCAGCGCGGTGATCTGCACCTCGGGCTTGTAGCCGATGCTGGTCACCAGGGCCTGTAGCGCCGTCTGGCTGCCAAACACGGCTTCGACCAGGTGCCAGAGTTCGAGCAGGAAATGCCACACATACACGGCCTGCGCCGCAATCAACCCGAGGTAAAGCGGCAGCTGCAGCCATCGGCTGGCAAAGATCAGCGCAGGCAGGGGACGCAGGGGACGCAGGGGAGACGGG
>NZ_QOZT01000042.1:0-32347 GCF_003345135.1 Acidovorax sp. BoFeN1 | reverse complement strand
GTGCCCCCACCGCCGCTGCCGCCCGGCGAGCCGCGTGCCAGCGGCACGGGCAGCGCCAGCATCCAGGGCATGGGCGAATTCGACGGCGTGCGCGCCTACCGGCGCGGCGACCCGCTCAAGCTGGTGGTCTGGAAAAAGGCTGCCAAATCGCTGGCCACCGGCACGGACGACCTGGTCAGCCGCGACGCCCAGCAGGCCCAGCGCCATGAGCTGTGGCTGGACCTGGCCCATGCCGCGCTGCCCGACCACGAAGCCCGCATCGCGCGCCTGACGGCCTGGGTGCTGCAGGCCGACCGCCTGGGCATCGACTATGGCCTGCGCCTGCCGGCGCTGGAGCTGGCCCCCGACACCGGCGCGGCCCACCGCCAGCGTTGCCTGGAGGCCCTGGCGCTGTGCTGAGCCTCACCCTAAAAATATGCATCAAAATTGCCTGTAGCGCTTATCCATCAAGCGCTATAAGCTCTTTATTTAATAGCAATTGCCCACCCTGTGCGCGGGCGCTGCGACCCGCCCCATGACCCTGCGCCAAACCCTTGCCACCCTGCCACGCGACGCGCGGGACACGCTGTTTCTGCTGCTGGTGATTGCCTGGGTGGTGGCCCCGCAGGTTGCCCACCTGCCGGTGTGGGCCAGCCTGATGGCGGGCGCCGTGCTGCTGTGGCGCGGCTGGCTGGCCTGGAAGGGCCGGCCTCTGCCGGGGCGCTGGGCCGTGGCCGGTTTGCTGGTGCTGGCGGTGGCCGGCACGCTGTTCAGCCACCAAACCATTGTGGGGCGCGATGCGGGCGTCACACTCATCGTGATGCTGCTGGCGCTCAAGACGCTGGAGCTGCGCGCGCGGCGCGATGCCATGGTGGTGTTCTTCCTGGGCTTCTTCACGATGCTCAGCAACTTCTTCTTCTCGCAATCGCTGCCCACGGCGGTGGCCATGCTGGTGGCGCTGCTGGGATTGCTCACGGCCCTGGTCAACGCCCACATGCCGGTGGGGCGGCCGCCGCTGGCGCAGGCGTTTCGCCTGGCCGGCACCATGGCGCTGCTGGGGGCGCCCATCATGGCGGCGCTGTTTTTGCTGTTTCCGCGCATGGCGCCGCTGTGGGGCATGCCCAGCGACACCATGGCGGGGCGCAGCGGGCTGTCGGGGGTGATGAAAGTGGGCAACATCGCCGAGCTGGCGCTGGACGACAGCGTGGCCATGCGCGTGCGCTTCGACACCCCCGGCGGGGCCCCGCCGCCGCAAAGCGATCTGTATTTTCGGGGGCCGGTGTTTGCCACCTTTGACGGCAGCGAGTGGCACCCCTTGTCGTACCGCGCGGGCACCCGCGCGCTGGAGCGGCCCAACAGCCCCGCGCAACTGCGGGTCCAAGGCCCGGCGCTGCGCTACGAAGTCACGCTGGAGCCCCACCAGCGCCCCTGGCTGCTGGTGCTGGACGCCGCGCGCGACAAGCCCGCTGTGGCCGGCATGGGCACCTTCATGACGGACGACCTGCAGTGGCGGACCAGCCGCCCCATCACCGACGTGACGCGCTACCAGGCCGCAAGCTACCCGCAGTTTCGCCACGGGCCCGACACCGCCACCCCCGCGCTGCGCGCCTACACCGAGCTGCCACCAGGCTTCAACCCGCGCACGCTGGCCCTGGCCCAGGAACTGCGCAACAACCCGCGCATCGCATCCGACCCGGCCCGTGACCCAGCCCATGACGCCACGCCCGCCCTCGTCAACGCCGCGCTCGCGCGCCTGCGCACCGGCGGCTACCGCTACACGCTGGAGCCCGGCGTGTACGGCCAGCACACCGCCGACGAGTTCTGGTTCGACCGCAAGGAAGGCTTTTGCGAGCACATCGCCTCGGCCTTCGTGGTGCTGATGCGCGCCATGGACATTCCGGCACGCATCGTCACCGGCTACCAGGGCGGCGAGCGCAACGCCGTGGACGGCTACTGGACCGTGCGCCAAAGCGACGCCCACGCCTGGGCCGAAGTGTGGATGGCCGGGCGCGGCTGGGTGCGCGTGGACCCCACCAGCGCTGTGGCCCCCGGGCGCACCGGTGCTTTTGAGCGCCTGCAGGCCCCGCGCGGCGCCCTGGCCACCGCCATGGGCACCGTGATGAGCCCCAGCATGGCGCAAAACCTGCGTGCGATGTGGGAAGCCGTCAACAACGGCTGGAACCAGTGGGTGCTGAACTACACGCAAAGCCGCCAGTTCGACCTGCTCAAGGCGCTGGGGTTTGCATCGCCCAGTTGGCAAGACCTCGTCACCGCGCTGGGCGCGCTGGTGGGGCTGGCCGCGCTGGGCGGCGCCGGCTGGACGCTGTGGGAGCGCAGCCAGCACGACCCCTGGCTGCGCCTGCTGACCCGCGCCCGCCAGCGCCTGGCCAAAAGCGGGTTGCCCCTGCCCGACACCCTGCCTCCCCGCGCCATGGCCGAGCGGGTGCAGGCACAATTTGGCGATACCGCGCAGGGCGTGGCCAACTGGCTGCTGCGGCTGGAGCAACTGCGCTATGCCGCCCACCCTGCCCACCAACTCGGCGCCCTGCGCCGCGAGTTCCGAACCCTTTCCTGGCCCGCCGCCCCCGCGCGCCGATGAGCCCACCGACATGCTGAAAACCGTATCAACCGCTATATTATTAATAGCTGCTTGCGCAATACCCATAAGTGCTAGCGCCCAAAAAAACCAAAATTCTGGCAAAACCCAGGCTGCCGCCACCGCCCGCAGCACCGCAGCGAACGGCAGCACCGTCTACGCCACGCGCCCCGAGGCGCTGCAATTTGCCAACGACCTGGCACAGCGCCGCGACCTGGACCGCGAATGGGTGCGCCAGGCCATTGGGCAGGCGCGCTTTTTGCCCCAGGTGCCCAAGCTCATGCTGCCGCCGCCCAGGGGCACGGCCAAGAACTGGCGGGTGTACCGCAGCCGCTTCATCGACCCGGTGCGCATCCGCGCGGGCCTGCGCTTTTGGCAAGACAACGCCGAAACGCTGGCGCGTGCCGAAAGCGAATTTGGCGTGCCCGCGCAAGTCATCGTGGGCATCATCGGTGTGGAAACCATCTACGGTCAGCAAATGGGCAACTTCCGGGTGATGGACGCGTTGGCCACCCTGGCCTTTGATTTTCCTGCCGCACACCCGCGCGCCGCCGAACGCACCGAGTTCTTCAAGCGCGAGCTGGAGCAGTTTTTAAGCCTCACGCACCGCACCAACGTCGATCCGTTCGAGCCACGCGGCAGCTACGCCGGTGCCATGGGACTGGGTCAGTTCATGCCCTCCAGCTGGGTACGCCACGCCATTGATTTCGACGGCGACGGCAGCGTGGACCTGTTCAACAGCCCTGCCGACGCCATTGGCTCGGTGGCCAATTACTTCATCGCCCACGGCTGGACGCCGGGTATGGCCACGCACTACAGCGTGCAGTTCGACTCCGACCCCGCACGCGTGCAACTCGACGAGCTGCTGGCCCCCGACATCCTGCCCACCTTCAGCGCCGCCAGCATGCAGGCCAAGGGTGCCGTGCTGGATGCCACAGGTGCCCAGCACACCGGGCCCCTGGCGCTGGTAGAGCTGCAAAACGGCGGCGACACCCCCAGCTACGTCGCCGGCACCGAGAATTTTTACGCCATCACGCGCTACAACTGGTCCAGCTACTACGCCATGGCGGTGATCGAGCTGGGGCGCGAGGTGGCCGCAGCGCGTGCGCGCTAACCTTCCCGACCTCATTCAACACAACCATCCATGCCTGCCACCCTCCTTTCAACGCCCGCAGCAGACGCCATCGTGCGCGTGCGCGGCCTCGGCAAAACCTACGCGGGCGGATTCCAGGCGCTGAAAAACGTCAACCTGGACATCCACCGCGGCGAGATTTTTGCCCTGCTCGGCCCCAATGGCGCTGGCAAAACCACGCTGATCAGCGTCATCTGCGGCATGACCAATGCCACCGAAGGCAGCGTGACGGCCGACGGCTATGACACCGTGCGCGACTACCGCGCAGCCCGCGCCGCCATCGGCCTGGTGCCGCAAGAGCTGCACACCGACTCGTTCGAAACCGTGTGGGCCACCGTGAGCTTCAGCCGCGGGCTGTTTGGCAAGGCCCCCAATCCGGCGCTGATCGAAAAGATCCTGAAAGACCTCTCGCTCTGGGACAAGCGGGACACCAAAATACTGGCGCTTTCGGGCGGCATGAAGCGCCGCGTGCTGATCGCCAAGGCGCTGTCGCACGAGCCAAAAATATTGTTCCTCGACGAGCCCAGCGCTGGCGTGGACGTGGAGCTGCGCCATGACATGTGGCGTCTGGTGCGCGCGCTGCGCGATGCAGGCACCACCATCATCCTCACCACCCACTACATCGAAGAGGCCGAGGACATGGCCGACCGCATCGGCGTGATCCGCCAGGGCGAGCTGATCGTGGTGGAAGACAAAAACGTGCTGATGCGCAAGCTCGGCAAGAAGCAACTGACCCTCACGCTGCAGCACCCCATGGAGCGCGTGCCCGAATCGCTGGCGCGCTGGCCTCTGGCCCTGTCTGCCGACGGCCACGCGCTGACCTACAGCTTTGACACCCAGCAGGAAGACACCGGCATTGCTGCGCTGCTGCGGGCACTGGGCGAGCACGGCATCGATTTCAAGGACCTGCATTCGTCTGAGAGCTCGCTCGAAGACATCTTTGTCAGCCTTGTCCATGAACAGAAAGCGGACCAATGATGGGTTTGAACCTGCACGGCGTGCGCGCCATTTACCGCTTCGAGATGAACCGCGCCTTTCGCACCTGGGCGCAAAGCCTGATTGCGCCTGTGCTCTCGACGTCGCTGTATTTCATCGTCTTCGGCTCGGCCATTGGCTCGCGCATGGGCGACATTGGGGGTGTGGACTATGGTGCCTACATCATCCCGGGCCTGTTGATGCTGTCGCTGCTCTCCGAGAGCATCTCCAACTCGGCCTTCGGCATCTACATGCCCAAGTGGTCGGGCACCATTTACGAGCTGCTGAGCGCGCCGGTCAACTGGGTCGAGGTGTTGCTGGGCTATGTGGGCGCGGCGGCCACCAAATCGCTGATGGTGGGCGCGCTGATCCTGGCAACGGCGCGGGTCTTTGTGCCCTACGAGATCGCGCACCCGGTGTGGATGCTCGGCTTTCTGGTGCTCACGGCCATCACTTTCTGCCTGTTCGGTTTTCTCATCGGCCTATGGGCCGACAGCTTTCAGAAGCTGCAGATCATTCCGCTGCTGGTGGTCACGCCGCTGACGTTTCTGGGCGGGGCCTTCTACAGCATCAACATGCTGCCGCCCTTTTGGCAGACGGTGTCGCTGTTCAACCCGGTGGTTTACCTCATCAGCGGCCTGCGCTGGGCCTTTTATGGCGCGGCCGACGTGCACATTGGCGTGAGCGTGGGCATGACGCTGATGTTCATGGCGGCGTGTCTCGCCGCGGTGTGGTGGGTGTTCAAGACGGGCTACCGGATTCGGCGCTGAGCGCCAAGGTCGGTGCCGCGCCAAGCGCAGCGGGGCGGCGGCTGCAGCACGCCACCCACCCGCCGCGCAAGCACGCTCAAAACCGCTGCATGGTGCAGCTGTGCGGCTGCTGCGCCTTGGCGGCGGCAATCTGCCGCACCACGCGAAAGCCATAGCCCGAGCCTTCCACGTCAAACTTCACGCCGGGCGTGCCCTTTTTGTCCATCACGCCCACGGCCAGGGCCTGCTGAAACTGGTGGTCGGCCGCGCGCATGGTGCCACCCTGTCCGGCCAGCTGCACGCTGGCTTTTTCCATCTGCCGTGCCACAGCCACCACGTCGGTGCTGCCCGCGCGCTCGATGGACTGGGCCAGCGCCTCCACCATGAGCTGCATGCGCATGTGCACATAGTCATCCTCCGGCTTGGGAAAGCGTGCGCGGAACGACCGGTAGAACGCCTCGCTTTGCGCGCCCGGCACATTGGGCAGCCAGTCGGCCACGGCCACCACCTTGCCCACACCGGCATCGCCTATGGCGGCGGGGGCGCCCAGTGCGTTGCCATAAAAGGTGAAAAAGCTGCCATCAAACCCCACCTCGCGCGCGGCCTTCACCAGCAGCGTCAGGTCGTTGCCCCAGTTGCCGGTGACCACCGCCTGCGCGCCGCTGGACTTGATCTTGACGGCATAGGGCGCGAAATCCTTCACACGGCCCACGGGGTGCAGCTCGTCGCCCACCACGGCCACATCGGGGCGCTGCGCGGCCAGCTGCTTTTTGGCCTCGCGCAGCACGGCCTGGCCAAAGCTGTAGTCCTGACCAATGAGGTACACGCTTTTGAGCGTTTTGTCCGCACGCACCACTTCCATGAGCGCGGCCATGCGCATGTCGGCGTGGGCATCAAAGCGGAAATGCCAGAAGCTGCATTTCTCGTTGGTGAGGATGGGATCTACCGCAGAGTAATTGAGGAACAGCACGCGCTTGCCCGGCTCGCGCTCGTTGTGTTTGTTGATGGCCTCGATCAGCACCGCTGCGGTGGACGATGAATTGCCCTGCAGGACGACCTGCGCGCCGTCATCGATGGCCGCGCGCAGCGCTGACAGGGCCTCTTCGTTCTGGCCCTTGCTGTCGTAGCGCTCCAGCGCCAGCGGCCGTGCGCCGCCAGCGGCTGCGGGCAGTTGCACGCCGCCGCGCGCATTCACGCGCTCGATGGCCCAGAAGATGTTGCGAAAAACCGCTTCGCCCGTGTTGGCGAAAGGGCCAGAGAGGCTTTCGATGAGGGCCAGTTTCACGGGCCGCGCCTGGGTGGCCGCAGCGGTAGCGCTGGTGGGCTGTGCATGGGCAGCCGTCAGCGGCAACAGGCCAACGGTGGCAGCGCCCGCCAGCGCGCAAAGGCCGCGCCGTAAGGCCACAACGCCCGATTTCAAGCCTGCTGGGTTCAATTTATTCATGTGATTTTTCCCTTGAAAGAGCCGGGGATGCACACACCTTTTGACCATGCGGCGACCACACCGAGAGCCGCGCAGTGTATAGGAGCTACCCCATGATTTTCGCCCCCGTGATCCGCCGCGCCGCCTACGCCAATGCCCCCCGCTCTGCCGACCTGGCGCTGCAACGCTTCCTGATGGGCGCCCTTGAAACACCTGCCCGCGCCAGCACCAGCACCGCCGGCTGCACCGTGACCCAGAACGACAAGGCCACCACGCTGCAGCTCGATGTGCCCGGCCTGGCACGCGAGCAGCTGCAAATCAGCATCGAAGGCAATGTGGTCAAGCTGCAAAGCGTGGCCGGCGCACCCCGCCAGGTGCAGCGCGCCTGGGAGCTGGCCGATGAAATTGACGCCACCGCCAGCACGGCCAAGCTGGAAAACGGCGTGCTCACACTTACCTTGGCCCGCATGGTGCCGACCGACAAATCGGTGCAACTGGTCGTGCACTGAGAAGGTGTGAACGCCCCACCATGGCCGCTGAGTCCGCTGTAAAAACCGCCTGAAACGCGCATGTTTCAGGCGGTTTTTTCTTGCACAACGCCATGCAGGGGCCAGCGCCGATGTGGCCCTGTGCCAAGCCAAGAACACTGGCCGCAACCGCGTGTGCGTGGCGGGCGAAACGCCTTCAATGGCGGCACCACACAGGCTGACAGCGCCAGCCATACAGATTTGATGCCAAATATGGCCTTAGCCCTTACATAGCAAGCGCTAACAGCTATTATTACAATAGCAAAACAATCTGCAACCGCGCAGACGACCCTGCTTCTCCCAAACTTGCAATGCACCGGGCATCCGTGAAGCCGCGCAGTCGGTGCCCGTGCACTGGCACTGGCACTGATGCTGGCGCAGCAACGCAGTGGGCGCTTTGGTCGCCCATCCGCATCACTCATGCCGCAGCGCGTCGATCGGGTCCATGCGCGCCGCGCGGCGGGCCGGAAAATAGCCAAACAGCACGCCTATCCCGGCCGAGAACACGAACGACAGCAGGTTGACGCCCGGGTTGAAGATGTAAGGCACTTTCATCAGGGCCGACAGGCCTATCGATGCCCCCGTGGCCAGCACAATGCCGATCAGCCCACCCAGGGCAGCCAGCACCACGGCCTCGATCAGAAACTGCAGAAGTACCTCGCGCTCCAGCGCCCCAATGGCCAGGCGCAGGCCGATTTCGCGGGTGCGTTCGGTCACGCTGACCAGCATGATGTTCATGATGCCGATGCCACCCACCAGCAGGCTCACCGCGGCCACCGCGCCCAGCAGCATGGTCAGCACCTTGGTGGTGCCCGACAGCGTGTCGGCCAGCTGCTTGGTGTCAAGCACATTGAAGTTGTCTTCGTCGGTGTCGGACAGCTTGCGCAGCTCGCGCAGCAGCTGCGTCAGGCTGGCCTTCACGCGCTCGGGGTCGCTGCCGTCCTGCATGGACACCAGCAGGGTGTTGACGCGGGTGTTGCCGGTCACGCGGCGCTGCAGCGTGCGCAGAGGCACCACCACGGTGTCGTCCTGGTCGTTGCCGAAGGCACCCTGCCCTTTGGAGGCCAGCACGCCCACCACCTCGCACGAAAACGCCTTCACCCGCAACTGCTCGCCCACGGCGTCGCGTGTGCCATAGAGCTCGCGGCGCACGGTTTCACCAATCAGGCACACGGCGGCGCCAGCGCGCAGCTCGGCATCCGAAAAAACCCGCCCGGTGCGCACGGCCCAGTTGCCCGTCTGCAGCCAGGCATTGGTGCTGCCGATGATGCTGGTGGTCCAGTTGCGCCCGCCGGCCACCACGGTGGCGCCGGCCCGCGCCTCGGGTGCCACGGCCAGAATGCCGCCAATCTGCTGGGCGATGGCGTCGGCATCGGTGTCCTTGAATGCGGGGGCGCCCGACCCGCCGCCAGGGCCCATGCGCTGGCCGGGGCGCACCTGCAGCAGGTTGGTGCCCAGGCCGGATATCTGGTTTTGCACCGCCATGGTGGCGCCATTGCCCAGCGTGACCATGGTGATGACGGCGCTGACACCGATCACGATGCCCAGGATGGTGAGAAACGAGCGCATCAGGTTGCGCCGGATGGAGCGCAATGCGAGCAAAAGGGTGTTGAGCAGCATCAGGAGACCTCAGGCACTGGCGTGGCAGGCACGGCAACCACCGGGGTGCGCAGGCCCACGGGGTGCGGGTTGGGTGCATCGCTGTCTACCTTGCCATCGACAAAGCGCACGATGCGCCGCGCATAGGCGGCCATGTCGGGCTCGTGCGTGACCATCAGCACGGTAATGCCCTGGTCGGCATTGAGCCGCCACAAAAGCTCCATGATTTCCTGGCCCCGCTGGGTGTCGAGGTTGCCGGTGGGTTCGTCGGCCAGCAGCACGGCTGGCTGGGTGACGATGGCGCGCGCAATGGCCACGCGCTGTTGCTGGCCGCCCGACAGCTCGGACGGGGTGTGGTGCTCCCAGCCCTTGAGGCCCACGGCGTCCAGCGCGCGGGCCGCTGCGGCGTGGCGCGCGTTGGTCGATTCGCCCCGGTACAGCAGGGGCAGTTCGACGTTTTCTTGCGCCGAGGTGCGCGCCAGCAGGTTGAAACCCTGGAACACAAAGCCAAAAAACTGCCGGCGCAGGCGCGCGCGCTCGTCGCGCGAGAGCGACTCGACATGCACGCCCTTGAACAGGTACTCGCCCGCCGTAGGCCGGTCGAGGCATCCCAGGGTGTTCATGGCGGTCGATTTGCCAGAACCGCTGGGGCCCATGATGGCCACAAAATCGCCCTGGGCGATGTCCAGGTCCACGCCCTTGAGCGCCTGAAAGGCCAGCGCGCCCTCGCCATACACCTTGGTCACACCGCGCAGGCGGATGAGGGGCGGCGCATCGGCCGGCACCCGCGCGCGCTGCCCGGTGGCTGCTGCGGCCTCGCTCATGGCGCGGCCCCGGCAGAGCGCTGGTCGGTGATCACGGCCATGCCCTCGGCCAGGCCTTCGCCGCTGACCTCGGTCTTGCGGCCGTCGCTGATACCCACCTGCACATTCACGGCTTGCGCCACGCCGTCCTTGAGCACCCACACCTGGCGCACACGGCCCGCGCCGTCTGCCGCATCGCCGGTACCGCCCGCCCGGCGCGTGCCCGAGCGTGGCATGCGCGGCATGAGCTGCGACATGATGCCGCCGCCCGACGACGACGCCGGCTGCGCCGCCGCCCCTGCGGCAACCGCCGGGGTAAACCGCAGCGCCGTGTTGGGCACCAGCAGCACATCGTTGCGCTCGGTCGAGGTGATGGTGGCCGCCGCCGTCATGCCGGGGCGCAGGCTCAGATCGGAGTTGTCCACCTCCAGCCAGGTGATGTAGGTGACCACGTTGTCGGTTTTGGTGGAGCCAAACGACACCCGCGTCACCTTGGCCGGATAACGGCGCGAGGGATAGGCGCTGACGGTGAAGCTGGCCTTCTGGTCGAGTTTTACCGAGCCCACATCGGCCTCGTCCACGCTCACATCCAGCCGCAGTCGCGTCAGGTCTTCGGCCAGCGTGAACAGCGTCACGGCCTGCAGCGAGGCGGCCACGGCGTTGCCGGGCTCGACGGTGCGGGTCAGCACCACGCCGTTGATGGGCGAGCGGATCGAAGCCTTGGACAAATTGGTGACATCGGTGGAGAGCGCCGCCCGGGCGTCGTCCACCGATGCGCGCGCACTGGCCTCGTCGGCATGGGCACGGTCGAGCGTGGCACGGCCGCTGTCAAGCTCGGCGGCCGACGGCACCTTGCCGCCCGACAGGCGTGCCACCTCTTGCAGCCGGCCAAAGCCAGCCTGTGCCTCTTTGGTGGTGGCCGCCGCCTGCGCCAGCCGCGCCTGCGCAGCCGCCAGCGAGGCGCGCGAGCGCAGCACCTGCGCATCGAGCTTGGCGGTGTCGAGCTCGACCAGCACCTGCCCCTTTTTGACCTTGTCGTTGACGTCCACCAGCACGTTTCTGACCGTACCCGACAGCTCGCTGCCGATGGTCACCGCCCGCGTGGGCTGCAGGGTGCCGTTGGCCGACACGTTGAGCGTGAGGTTGCCGCGGCGCACCTCTTCGGTCACATACACCGGTGCGGCTTTGGCGCGCTGCTGGCTTTGCCAGTAGTAGAGGCCGCCGCCCGCCGCCAGCAGCACCGCCACGCCCAGCCACAGGGTGGAGCGCTGCCACCAGCGGCGCGTTGGGCCGCCACCGATCAGCGTCTGCAGGTCGGCGGGGGTGGATGGGCTGGCGGGAGGTGTGATTTTTTCTGAAGAAGTCATGGCCATGGCATTCGGTAGGGGTTGGGTGCGCGTTCGGGGGCTGGCGCGGGCTATTGCCAGCCGCCGCCCAGCGCCTTGTACAGCCGCACATGGTCGGCAGAAATGCTGGCCACCGTGGCGGCCACGCTGTCCTGGGTGGACAGCAGCGTGCGCTGGGTTTCCAGCACCGACTGGAAGTCAATCAGGCCGCTGCTGTAGCGCTGCTGGGCCAGCAAGGCTGCATTGCCTGCGGCATCGGCAGCAGCCTGCAGCCGCACCAGGCGCTCACGATCGCCGCGCAGTGCCACCAGGGCATCTTCCACATCCTTCAGCGCCGTGAGCACCGAAGCCTCATAGCCCACACGGGCCTGCTCCAAAGCTGCCTCCTGCACACGCACCTGGGCACGCGCCGCGCCACCATCCATCAGCGGCATCGACACACTGGCCAGCAAGGCGCTGGCGATGGAGCTGCCGTTGGTAAGGGCCCCCACCGTGAGGGCGCGCAGGCCCAGATTGCCCGAGATACGGAAGTCCGGGTAGCGCGCGGCATCGGCCTGCGACACCCGCGCCAGCGCAGCGGCAATGCGCTGTTCGGCAGCACGCACATCGGGCCGCTGGCGCAGCGTTTCGGCAGGAATGGCCAGCGCAAGGTCTTGCGCGGGCTGCGGCACGGCGACCGAGTCGGCCAACAACCCATCCAGCGCCAGCGGGGCCTGCCCGGTGAGCACGGCCAGACTGTGGCGCGACTGGGCCAGGCTGGACTCGAGCACCGGAATCTGCGCGGCCGTCTGCTCGGCCGCCGCGCGGGCCTGCTCGGCCACCAGCGAGGTGGTGAGCCCGGCCTGCAGGCGCCACTGGGTGATCTGCAGGGTTTCCTGCTGGCTGGCCAGGTTGCTGCGCGCAATGGCCAGCCGCTGCTGCAGGCCCCGCAACTCGATGTAGTTGACGGCCGTTTCGGCGGCCAGAGACACCTGCACGTCGGCCAGGCTGGCCTCGGCGGCCTGGGCGTCGGCTGCGCTGGCGCTCACGCCGCTGCGCAGGCGGCCAAACACATCGGGCTCCCAGCTGGCATCAAAACCCGCCTGAAAACTGCTGCCCGTGTTGTTCGATGCCCGGCTGCGCTGCGCCGAGGCGGAAGTCCCCACACTGGGCAGCAGGCCTGCAGACTGCACATCCACCTGGGCACGCGCCTGCTGCAAGGAGGCTTGCGCGCTGCGCAGGCTGGTGTTGGACTGAAGGGTCTGAGTGACCAGCTGCGTGAGCTGTGGGTCGTTGAACCGCTGCCACCACTGCGCCAGCGGTGTGACCGGCTGCGCCAGCCCCACGCTGCCGGACGGTGGCTGTACCGACCACGCCGACGGAACCGGGGTCTGTGGCAAGCGGCTGTCGGGCGACACCAGGCTGGCACAGCCGGCCAGCAGGGCCACCGCCGAGGTCACCCCCAAAAACCCGAAAGCAGCCCGAAAACGAAAGGGGCCGCGCAAGGGCGTGCGCCCGGCAGCGGCAAAAGATGGTTCATTCATGGGAAAGAAGCGGCAAGCGTTGCATGCACCATTGTGCGGTGCGGGCATGTATTGCCCGATGCAGAAGAGTGAAGCCCGGGTAAAGCTGCTGCACATCGCCAACGCAGGCCCCACGGCGGCATGCCCGGTCTCGTTGTTCAACGCAATGTCAGGACGCGGCCAGGGCGTGCAGGGGCCAGCGGGGTTTGACGTCAAACGCATAGTCGCGGTTGGCCGTCTGCTGGCCCGCCTGCAGCCGCATGGCAGCAGCCATGGCAATCATGGCGCCGTTGTCGGTGCACAGGTGCAGCTCGGGGTAGTGCACGCGCACCTTTTGCTGCGCGCAGGCCGCATTGAGCTGGCTGCGCAGGTGCCGGTTGGCCCCCACGCCGCCGGCCACCACCACCCGCTGCAGACCCGTCTGGCGCAGGGCGGTCAGCGTTTTTCTGACCAACACATCCACAATGGCCGCCTCGGTGCTGGCGGCCAGATCGGCCTTGCGCGCTTGCAGCTCATCCCCGAGTTTTTTGGCTTGCGTGAGCACCGCTGTCTTGAGGCCGGCAAAAGAAAAATCGAGGTTGCCACTGTGCAGCAAGGGGCGGGGCAGCTTGAACGCCGTGGCGCTGCCCTGCTCGGCCAGGCGCGACAAGGCCGGCCCGCCAGGGTAGCCCAGGCCCATCAGCTTGGCCGACTTGTCAAACGCCTCGCCCGCCGCATCGTCAATGGTCTCGCCCAGCAATTCATAGCGCCCCACGCCATCCACGCGCATGAGCTGGGTGTGGCCACCCGATACCAGCAGCGCCACGAAAGGAAATTCAGGGGGGTCGGCACTTAAAAAGGGCGACAGCAAATGCCCTTCGAGGTGGTGCACACCCAGCACGGGCTTGTCGAGTGCCGCGCCCAGCGCGCAGGCCACGCCAGCCCCGACCAGCAGAGCCCCCGCCAAGCCCGGCCCCCGGGTGTAGGCCACCACATCCACATCAGCAAGGCGCTGGCCCGCTTCGGCCAGAACGGCCTCGGTCAGGGGCAGCACACGGCGGATATGGTCGCGGCTGGCCAGTTCGGGCACCACGCCGCCATAGGCCTGGTGCATCTCGATCTGGCTGTGCAAGGCATGCGCCAGCAAGGTGGGCACGGCCGCCCCGTCAGTGGAGCGGACCAGCGCCACACCGGTTTCATCGCACGAAGATTCAATACCCAGGATCAGCAAGCTCATGCCCCAAGTGTAAAACCCGGGGCCCGCACTGCCACGCCTGCGGGTTGAACCCGGTGCAACGCCCTGCTGGGCGCAGCGGCAGGTGCACCCTTGCACCAGGGCTGTGCACCAAACCGGCGCACCAATATGTGGCGTAAATCTTGCATGCTGCATGGCATGACCGACGCACTGCGCATTGTGGTGGTGGCCCCCGACCTGGCCATTGCCGACCCCGACGACGAACACGCCGCCACACAGGCCGAACGCTCGCGCGCGCTGCGCATTGGCCTGCTGGAAAACAACTTCAACCTCATTGCCACATTGCCGGCCGATGTGTTTTTGAGCGAGCGGCTGGCCCAGTTGCAGCCCGACATGATCATCGTGGACGCCGAGAGCGAGGCCCGCGATGCGCTGGAGCATGTGGTGATGGCCACGCGCGCCGCACGCCGCCCCATCGTCATGTTCACCAACGATGAAGACACCACACATGTGAAAGACGCCGTGGCCGCCGGCGTGTCTGCCTATATCGTCGCAGGCCTGGCGCCGCAGCGCATTCGACCCATCCTCGATGTCGCCATGGCGCGCTTTCAGCACGAGCAGGCCCTGCGTGCCGAGCTGGCCGACGCCAAAACCGAGCTGCAGGACCGCAAGACCATTGACCGCGCCAAGGGCGTGCTGATGCAGCGCCAGGGCCTGTCCGAACAAGCCGCCTATGAAAAACTGCGCAAGACCGCCATGGACAAGGGCCTGAAGTTGGGCGAGGTGGCCAGGCGGATGCTGGAGATGGTGGATCTGTTGGGGTGAGATGGCGGCCCACGGCGGTGGGCTGCGCGGGCCCCGTTGGCAAAGCCCCATGCAACCGGATGTTTGCCGGGCGATAGAATTTCCCCCATGGCGCGGCTTTTCGACTCTGACCCACCGGCCACGGTGCACTTTCGGGGTTCGGCATTGCCGCGCGGCTACTTCTTTTCCGTCACACCCCCTTAGAACGTGCTTACGTTCTCAATGCACGACGGGCAGTTTGCCCGGCATTGCTTTTCCCGTTTTTGTCGCGGGGCACGGCCCCTGGCGCACCTCTCACCCTGTATTTGGACCACCCTGTTCGGGTGATCCGCGATCCCTATGTCACCACAAACCCTGAAGCTGGACTGGTTTTCCAATGTCCGCAACGATGTGCTCGCCGGTCTGGTGGTTGCATTGGCCCTGATCCCTGAGGCCATCGCGTTCTCCATCATTGCGGGCGTTGACCCGAAGGTTGGCCTCTACGCCTCGTTCTCCATTGCCACCATCATTGCCTTCGCCGGCGGTCGCCCCGGCATGATTTCCGCCGCCACGGGGGCCATGGCGCTGGTGATTGCCTCCCTGGTCAAGGACCACGGGCTGCAGTATCTGCTAGCCGCCACAGTGTTGACCGGTGTGCTGCAAATCATTGCTGGCTGGATCAAGCTCGGGGTTCTGATGCGTTTTGTTTCCCGCTCGGTGGTTACCGGCTTCGTCAACGCTCTCGCCATCCTGATTTTCATGGCCCAGTTGCCCGAGCTGACCAATGTGGGCTGGCAGGTGCATGCCATGACGGCGGCGGGTCTGGGCATCATCTACGGGCTGCCTTACATCACCAAGGTGGTGCCGTCTCCGCTGGTGACCATTGTTTTCCTGACCGGCGTTTCCATTTACCTGGGGCTGGACATCCGCACGGTGGGCGACATGGGCGAGCTGCCCGACAGCCTGCCGGTGTTCCTGCTGCCTGATGTGCCCCTTGCCTGGGAAACGCTGGGCATCATCCTTCCGTATTCCGTCACGCTGATGGTGGTGGGTTTGCTGGAGTCGCTAATGACGGCCACCATCGTGGACGACATGACCGACACCAAAAGCAACAAGAACCGCGAATGCGTGGGCCAGGGTGTGGCCAACATCGCCACGGGCTTCATAGGCGGGATGGCGGGCTGCGCCATGATCGGTCAGTCGGTCATCAACGTGAAATCCGGTGGGCGCGGGCGCTTGTCCACGCTGGTGGCGGGGGTGGTGCTGCTGATTCTGGTGGTGTTCCTGGGGGACTGGGTCAAGCAGATCCCCATGGCCGCCCTGGTCGCGGTGATGATCATGGTGTCCATCGGCACGTTCAACTGGGGTTCGTTCAAAAACCTGCGCGAGCACCCCAAAAGCTCCAGCGTGGTGATGCTGGCCACCGTGGCGGTGACCGTCTACACCCACGACCTGGCGCGCGGTGTGCTCACGGGTGTGCTGCTGTCGGGCTTCTTCTTTGCCCACAAGATTGCCCAGATTCTGCTGATCGAGGCGCAGACCGAAGACGATGGTGAAACGCGCAGCTATGCGATCTATGGCCAGGTGTTCTTTGCCTCTGCCGACCGGTTTGTCGATGCGTTTGATTTCGACGCCTCGCCACGCCGCGTTCGCATCGACCTCACGCACGCCCACTTCTGGGACATCACTGCGGTCAATGCGCTGGACAAGGTGGTGCTGAAGTTCCGCCGCAAAGGGGCTGAGGTGGAGGTGCTGGGGCTCAACGAAGCCAGCGCCACCCTGGTCGACAGGTTCGGCGTGCACGACAAAGACATCGCTGACGGCATATTAATGGGGCACTGAGCCTGCCGCCACAAAAATGAAACGCAGCAACTGCTGAAGGCGTGAACCATGGATCTGATGCTCAAGCTGCTCAACGGCGGTGCCGGAAGTCTGGCTTCTTACCTTGCGGCGCATGTGTTGCTGTGTTTGCTGCCCGCGTTTTTCATTGCGGGCGCCATGGCGGCACTCATCCCCAAGGCCAGCATCACCCGGTGGCTCGGTCGCAGCACGCCGACCTATGTTTCTTACCCGGCGGCGGCCCTGGCCGGGTCGCTGATTGCGGTGTGCTCGTGCACCATCGTGCCCTTGTTTGCCGGCATTTACCGCAAGGGTGCAGGCATTGGGCCTGCCATCACTTTTCTCTTTTTTGCGCCTGCGGGCAACATCATGGCGCTGGCCTACACCGGCAGCATCCTGGGGCCTGAGTTTGCGGTGGCACGGGTGGTCTTGTGTTTGTTGTTTGGTATCGGCATCGGTCTGCTGATGTCGCGCATCTTCTGGCGCGATGACGCCACGCACGATGCTGAAACCGATGACGCCTTTGCCGACAAAGCGCAGATAGCCCCCGCTGCGCTTGGCGTGCTGCTGTCGCTGGTGGCGCTGCTGATCGCAGGCACATTGAAACTCTGGCCCCTCACAGCCACCGTGGGCTCCGCCACGCTGCCTTTGGGCTGGGCTCAGGCGTGGCAAGACACACTTTTTGCGTGGGTACCGTTTGATGCGGCCAAAGGCGAAGAAGGCGTGAGCTTTCAGGGCTCGGTCCTGATAGCCCTGCTGTTCATGATTGCGGCCACGGCCTGGAAAGGCATGGAAAACATCATGGATGGCGCCAACCGCTGGACCTGGGTGGCACTGGGCCTGGCTGCAACCACCTTGCTGGTGGCTGCCGCGCGCCTGACACCTGTCGCCGACGGCCTGGAGTTCGCCCTGACTGGCCGTGTGCTGGGTGTGGGCCTTGCGCTGGGGGCGGTGTGGCACTTCGCCCGCCAACTGCCCGCCGATGAATGGCAAGCCTGGTTGTGGGAAGCCTGGCGCTTCGTCAAGCAGATTTTCGTGCTGCTGATCGTGGGTGTGTTCATCGTGGGCATGGTGCGGCAGGTCATCCGCCCCGAATGGATTGAGGCAGTAGCTGGTAGCAACACGGTGCTGGCCAACGCGGTGGCGGTGGGGTTTGGCGTGTTCATGTACTTCCCCACCCTGGTCGAGGTGCCGGTGGCGCGCATGTTCCTGGACCTGGGCATGCACCCCGGCCCACTGCTGGCCTACCTGATGGCCGACCCCGAGCTCAGCCTGCAAAGCATGTTGATGGTTGCCGCCGTGATTGGCCGCACCAAAACCCCCGCTTACGTGGGCCTGGTGGCCTTGTTCAGCATCTGTGCAGGGTTCATTTATGGCACCTGGATTGATGGTGCGGCACTTCTATCCACCGCAATGGCCCTGGGGCTTTTTTCGCTGGTTGTGGTGACCACTTTCTTCTGGTCGCGCGCACGAGGCGCGGGTCAGCCCCAGGCCTGATGTCTTTCCCTCATTTTTCAGGAGATTTCACATGTTGACCATCAAGATCCTCGGCTCTGGCTGCGCCAATTGCAAGAAGCTCGAAGCCGTCGCCCGTGAAGCCGCCACCCGGGCCAATGTTGCGGCCGAGTTTGTCAAGGTCAGCGACATGAAAGAGATCATGGCCTATGACGTGATGTCCACCCCGGCGCTGGTGATCAATGACAAGGTCATGAGCAGTGGCCGCATTCCGGCCACTGCGGATGTGGCCAAGTGGCTGGCCACCGCCTGATCCCGCGGGCACCCGAGAGGCAGGCCACCTGGGCGATTAATCGCCCAAGCTGACGCCACCACCCAGCGCCTGATACAACGCCACACTGTCGACCAGGCGCTGCGCCTGGGCTGCCACCAGGCTGGTCCGCATGCGCTGTGCCTGTTGCTGCGCCACCAGCAACTGCAAGTAGCTGGCAGCACCCAGCAGGTATTGCCGCTCCACCGACTGCAAGGAAGACTGTGCTGCCGAATCAGCGCCCGCCAGGGCCGCCAAGGACTGCGCATCGCCTTCCAGCGCGCGCAGGGTGTCGGCCACGTTACGCAAAGACTGCAACACCACGCTCTGGTAGTTGGCGGCAGCAGCATCCAGAGCGGCAAGCGCTGCCCGTTTCTCGGCAGGCAACCCGGGGTTGAACAGGGGCTGGGTGATTTGCCCCACCAGGGCCCACACTGCCGAACCACCACCAAACAGGGCGCCAGCGGTCAGCGCCTGGGAGCCCAGACTGGCGCTCAGGTTGAGCTGCGGGTAGAGCCTGGCGACCGCCACGCCATAGTCCGCATTGGCCGCATGCAGCAACGCTTCAGCCGCCTGGATATCCGGGCGGCGGCGCGCCAGCTCCGAAGCCACCATCAGTGGCAGATCGGCCGGCAGGGTGAAATCGCTCAGCGTGAAGGCAGGCACGCCACCGGCACCCGGCGCACGACCGGCCAACACGGCCAGCAGATGCTCGGTTTGTTGCAGTTGTTTGCGCAGCGCAGGCTGTTCAGCGCGCGTTTGCTCTGCCTGGGCCTGCAGGCCCAACACTTCATCGGGCGATGCCTGGCCAAACCGCACGCGCTCGTTGGTCAGGCGCAGCTGCTCGTCCTGCGCACGCACGATGTCTGTGGTTGCGTCCAGTTGCGCGGCAAGGCGCGCACGGGTGATGGCAGCGGCCGCGATGTTGCCAGCCAGCGCAAGGCGCGCAGCATCCCATTCGAAGCGGCGGTAGTCAGCGCGTGCAGCCAGGGCTTCAAGTGCGCGCTGATTGCCACCCGCCAGATCAAGGTTGTAATGCACGCCCACGCTGGCGTTGTAAAGGCTGAACTGGCGCGCATCACCGCTCTGCCCCTGGCTGCTGGGGTTCGATTGCTGGCGCTGGGCACCCAGCCCGACATCCACCTGCGGAAATTGCGTTGAACCTGAACGTGCGGACACAAGCTCCTGTGCCTGCCGCAAATTGGCGCGGGCGCTCGCCAGGGTCGGACTGGCCTGAAGCGCCTCGTCGATCAGCCCGTCGAGTGCCGGAGAACCCAGCGCACGCCACCACTGCGCATCGATGGCAAGCCCTGGCACCAGGCGTTGTGCCTGACCAAACGGCGCGGGGGCAGACGCAGTGTGGGCGGCCATCGCGGTGGCGGTGTAGCGCGTCGCATCGGGTGCCACGGGGCGCTGAAAATCAGGGCCAACGGCGCAGCCCGTCAGACCGGCTGCGGCAAAGCCGGCCACAAGGCAAATGGCTGCAAATCGGCGTGCGCGGCGGTGTTGACGGTTGGTCATAAAAACCTCTTTTTCATTCCATCGTTCTCTCATTCGAACCCCCGCCCTTCACCGGCTTCTTCATGGGTCACGCCGTCGCGGATGTGGTAGATGCGCTTGAAAGTCGGGATGATTTTTTCGTCGTGGGTCACGACGATGATGGCGGTTTCGAACCTGCGGGCCATGTCGTTGAGGATGCGGATCACCGCCATGGCACGCTCGCTGTCCAGCGGCGCGGTGGGTTCATCGGCCAGGATGACGGGCGGGCGGTTGACCAGGCCACGCGCAATGGCCACCCGCTGCTGCTCGCCACCCGAGAGCTGCGAGGGCATGGCACGCGCGCGGTGTTGCACGTCCAGCGCCGTGAGCAGTTCAAGGGCCCGGGCGCGCGCCTCGCCATTGGCAACGCCCGCGAGCATGGGCAGCAGCGCCACGTTATCGGTAACGTCAAGAAACGGAATCAGGTAGGGGGCCTGGAAGACGAACCCGATCTTGTCGCGCCGCAGGGCGCGCAGGTCGCGCACTTTCCAGCCCTCGTCGTAGATGACTTCGTCGCCCAGCGTCATGCGGCCGCCGCTCGGGTCAATTACCGCACCCAGGCATTTGAGCAGCGTGCTCTTGCCCGAACCCGAAGGGCCAATCAATCCCACCACCTCGCCCGGCTCGACGTGCATGTCCACGTTTTTCAAGGCATCGACAGCGGTGTCGCCTTCGCCATAACGTTTGCGCAAGCCTTCGATGCGTATGCCTTTGCCGACCATTTCAGCCTCCAATCGCTTCGGCCGGATCGACCTTGAGCGCCATGCGAATGGCAACAATGCTGGCCAGCACGCAGATGGCGAGCACGGCAAAAAAACCGACGATCGAGTCGGCTGGCATCAGCAGCACGTATTTGGGAAACAGCGGCGCCGCAAAGGTGGCCGTGATCTTGCCCACCACAAAGCCAATCACGCCCAGGGCAAGCGCCTGCTGCAAGATCATGGCAGCGATGGTGCGGTTGCGCGTGCCAATCAGCTTCAAGACGGCGATCTCGCGGATCTTGTCCATCGTGAGCGAATAGATGATGAAGGCCACGATGGCCGCACTCACCACAGCCAGAATCACCAGAAACATGCCGATCTGCTTGGCCGAGGTGGCGATCAGCTTGCCCACCAGAATGCCCTCCATCTGCGCCCGGGTGTAAACCGTCATGCGTTTCCAGCGGCGGATGGACTCGGCCACCTCTTCAGGCTCCTGCCCCGGCTTGAGCGTGACGAGCACGGCATTGACGAACGCGTTGGTGCTCTGCGAGGCCACCACGGCATCCAGCAAGCCCGGAACACCGGGTCGGTTGAAGACCGGGTTGGCCTCGGTGCGGCGCCGGCTTTGCCAAATGGCGTCGTTGTCCTTGAGGAACTGGGCCTCCTGCGCGTCCTTGAGCGGAATGAACACCATCGGGTCGCCACTGGAGGACACCATGCGCCGGGTCAACCCCACAACGGTGTAGTGGTTGCGGCGGATTTTGACCGCGTCACCCAGCTGGAAGCCGGTGGCGATGTCGGCCACGGCCTCGTAATGGCCCCGGGTGATCTGGCGCCCCGCCACCAGATACGGCGGCCAGCCCGGCGTGGCCCCCAACGCGCCAGGGGCGATGCCCACCACCATGGTGCGAACATCGCTGTCGCCCTTGCGGGCCTGCATGGTCAGGTAAGTCACGTTGGCGGCCTGGGCCACTCCCGGCATGGCCAGCACGGTGCGGTACACGTCATCGTTGAGACTGGACGGCTCGGCATAGGGGCCCAGAGTGTCCTTTTGCACCACCCACAGGTCTGCGCCACTGTTGTCGAGCAGCGCCTTGCCATCGTCCACCATGCCCCGGTACACCCCGGCCATGACCAGAGTGACCCCAATCAGCAGGCCCAGGCCAATGCCGGTGAAAACGAATTTTCCCCAGGCGTGGAGAATGTCGCGGCCGGCCAGGCTGATCATCGCGAAACTCCGGGAATCTGCTCCACCACCTTGATGCGGCTGCGCGCCGTCAGTGCCTTTTCGCTGTAGGTCACGACCTGGTCACCGTTGCTGAGCCCTTCTTGCACCTGCACGTAGCCCTGCAGGTCGGTGGCACCCAGTTTGAGCGGAGAAAACTGCAGATCGCCTTGCACTATTTTCCAGACCCCCACCCTGTCACCATCACGACGAATGGCGGCGTTGGGAACCGATGGAGCAGCGGCAAGCGTGGGCAGGTCGGCCGTGACTTCGGCCAGCTCTCCCACCGGGGGCAGTGGTTGCGGGATGCTGCTGAAGGCCACTTTGGCAAGCGTTTCCTCGGTGACCGCGTCAGCCTTGGGCTCCACCCGGAGCACATGGCCTTCCAGCACTTGGCCGGTGCGCGAACGCAAGGCAATGCGGGCAGGCAGCCCTGCGGCCAGCCCCGATGCACTGATCTGGTCAAAACGCGCATGGATCCACAAACTCTTGGGGTCGATCACTTCCACCACGGCCTGGCCCGCAACAATGGTGGTGCCGGGGTCGGCATCGCGCACGGCGACCACGCCATCCACCGGCGCGATCAGGCGCAGATTGCTCCGCTGCGCCACCAGCGCTTCGCGGTCTGAGCGGGCCCGGGCGGTTTCTTCCCGCGCCGCAGACAGGGCGGCATCGGCGATCTGCAGCTCTTGCCGTTTGGTGGCAACGATTTCTTCGCTGGTCGAGCGCACCGCGAGCAATTGCTCATAACGGCGCGCCTGGGTTTGCGCGTGGGCTTGGCGGGCCTGTGCCTCAGTCAAGGCCGCCTGGGACCGCTTGTAGGCCGCGTCCTGTGAGCGCACGCGGTCATCCAGATCAACCGGCTCCATTTCGCCCAGCACCTGTCCGGCCTTGACCTGATCACCTACCTGCACCTCCAGGCGTTTGACGCGCCCGGCCACCGTCGGCCCGATCTTGTAGGTGTAGCGCGCCTGCACCGTGCCAATACCAAAAAGCGCGGGCGTGATGGCCCGTGATTGCACCTCGACCACCGTCACGGCTACCGGCGCCAGCGGCCCCGAGCGCAAACCCACGTAGATGAAAAGCAGCAACAACGGAACGACAACGGCCAGCAGCGCGAGGGTGCGGCCTTGCAAGGGCAATTTTTTCATTGGTGACTCCCGATTCCACGCCGATAAATGGCAAAAACCCTGGGCGCATCGCGGTGCATGCGCCCCACATCGCCCGCCAGCAACGACTGCATGACCAGGCCCTGAACCGTGCCAATGAACAGCGTGGCGGCCGCCTCGTTGTCCAGCGAGGCCGACAGCTCGCCGCTGGCCTTGCCTTTCTCGATGAGACGATGCAAGCGTTCGCCGTAGCGCTGGATCAGGGTCTGCACCATGCGCTTGGCCGGAGTCGACTCAGCGCGCTGCAGCTCGCCAAACATCATGCGGGGAACGCCTGGGTGCTCGGCCACGAACTCGATATGGCTCATGAACATCGCCTCCAGGGCCGCAAGGGGAGACTCGATGCCCTGTGCGGACCGGTCAATTCGGGCCAGCAGACGGTCTGCCACCCACTCCATGACGGCCTGCCAAATGGCCTCTTTGTTCGGAAAGTGCCGAAACAGCGCACCCTGGGTCAGGTTCATGTGCTTGGCGATGGCCGCCGTGGTGATCTCGCTGGGGTTTTGTGAACCCGCCAGCGCCACAACCGCCTCGACAGTCACTGCACGACGCTCATCGGCCGGCAGATGCTTGGGATGGATTTCCACGAAAACCCCGATCAATAGATAGTAATTGATTACTATCTTATGCGAAGAACGGTAGAAACGCAAAAAAGAATTCAGGGCAAAAAACCGTCAGCCTCGCCACGGTGTGGCGCATGCTGGCTTTGGCGTTTTTCAGCCCCCCCGAGGCAACCGGCTGCCTATGCGGCTGGGCAGATGAAAGCGCTACCGCAACGACCACTGCCACTGCCACTGCCACTGCAGCTACAGTTGCGCCCTCGTGCCGCAGCCCTGTTCATGAACCCGCACACGACTGCGTAAAAGGCTCACGCACCACCTGCACCGTGACGTGCTCGATGTCAAACCGCTCATGCAGCTCGTGCGTGATGTTCTGAAAGAAGGCGTCTTGCGGGTGGCCATCGGGCATGACCAGATGCGCCGTCAGGGCCACCTCGGAGGTGCCCATCGCCCAGATGTGCAGATCGTGGACGCGGGTGACACCCGGCAGGGACAGCAGCCAGGCGCGCACGGCGGGCAGGTCCACCGTGGAGGGCACGCCATCAAACAGCAGGTGCACCGACTGCTTGAACAGGCCCCAGGTGCCCAGAACGATCACGGCAGCAATCACGAGGCTGACGACCGGGTCCAGCCAGTCCCAGCCCAGCCAGAGGGCGAGCCCACCCGCCACCACCACACCGGCCGAAACCAGCGCATCGGCGACCATGTGCAGAAAAGCGCCACGGATGTTCAGGTCATGGCTGCCCCGCATGAACAGCAGGGCCGTCACGGTGTTGATGACAATGCCCAGGCCCGCCACCACCATGATCGTGACCCCTTCGATCGGCTGGGGGGAGTTCAACCGGTCGATGGCCTCCCAGGCCAGCGAGCCCATGGCCACCAGCAAGAGCATCGCGTTGATGAACGCCGCCAAAATGGTGGCCCGCTTCCAGCCATAGGTGTGCCGGTCATCTGGCCGAAGGCGCCCCGCCAGAGCGCCGCCCCACGCCAGAATCAGCCCGGCCACATCGCTCAGGTTGTGCCCCGCGTCTGCCAGCAGGGCCAGCGAGTTGATCTTCCAGCCGTAAAACGCCTCCACCGCCACAAAGAGCGTGTTGAGCGCGATGCCGATGGCGAAGGCGCTGCTGTAGCTGGCGGGTGCGTGGCTGTGCTCGCGTGCAGCGCTCATGGATTGCCTGTTTCCTTGCGGCGCAAAAGGCCAGAGAGCTCGGTGCCCGGCGACACGGTGTTGAACACCGTTCCGTATTTTTTGACGTTCTCGTGCAGCAGGGCCAGGCGGCGATCCGGCTCGTCGGTGTCCACGGTGATCTCGTAGGAAATGGACTCCAGCCGAGGGGGCACGTCCTGGCGCACCCCATGCACATGAACCTCGACCCCGCGCAGCTCGAACTTGAGGATGGGAATGACCCGCTCGATCCCCTTGATCATGCACGCCGACAGGGCTGCCAGCAGCAATTCTGCGGGATTGAACGCCTGGGGATTGCCCGCCATGTCCGTATCGAGTGCAATCGTGGCCTGCTTGCAGTGCGCCTGGCTGGCCTGCGCACTCAGGCGCACCGACACCACGTCAAACACCAATTTGGGTTTGGCGGCACCCGTCATGCCAGCCACGCCTCGATCTTGTCGCGCTGGGGCACCCCGCCGGCGTGAACGACCTTGCCATCCACCACCACCCCTGGCGTGGCCAGGACGCCGTAAGCAATGATGGCTTGCATGTCCTGAATCTTGTCAATATTCACGGCGACGCCCTTGTCACGGGCAACCTGCGCGATCAGGGCGGTGGTGGTCTTGCAGTTGGCACAGCCGGAGCCGAGTACCTTGATGTCTTTCATGGCGAATCCTGGTTGGTAGTGATGAATGTTCACAGCACAAGGTTGAAGATATAGCCCACCAGCAAAATGCCCAAGGCCACGACGCCGGCAAAGGTGGCTATCAGGCGCGGCTTGAGGGCCTTGCGCAAAATGATCATTTCGGGCGCGGACAAGGCAATGACGCTCATCATGAACGCCAGCACCGTGCCCAGCGCTGCACCTTTGCCCAGCAGGGCCTGCACGATCGGAATGACGCCCGCCGCATTGGTGTACATGGGCACACCCAGCAGCACGGCCACCGGCACCGACCACCAGGCATCCCGGCCCATGATGGCCGCCATGAAGTCTTGTGGAACATAGCCGTGGATGCCCGCGCCCAGCGCAATGCCCGCGACAACGTAGGGCCAGACCTTGCCCACAATCTCGCGCACATGGTGCCCACCGGCCTGGAGGCGCTGGACCCAGCCCATGCCATCGCCGTCGTAAGTGGCCGCGCTCTGCCCGTTGGCAACGGCCAGCACCCAGTCTTCCAGATAGCGCTCCATGCGCAGGCGGCCGATCACGATGCCGGCCACGATGGCCACGGTCAGCCCCAGCACGAGGTAGAGGGCGGCCACTTTCCAGCCAAACAGGCCCAGCAGCATCACCAGTGCCACCTCGTTGACCATGGGAGCCGAGATCAGAAAAGAGAAGGTCACCCCCAGCGGCACACCCGCCGAGAGAATGCCGATGAACAAGGGCACGGCCGAGCATGAGCAAAACGGGGTCACGATGCCCAGCAATGCGGCCAGTACGTTGCCCACCCCTGCACGCTTGCCCGCCAGCAGGGCGCGCGTGCGCTCGGGCGCAAAGAAGGTCTGCACCACGCCCATCACGAAAACCACCCCGGTCAGTAGCAGCAGCACCTTGGGCGTGTCAAAAAAGAAGAAGTGCACCGCCTCGCCCAGTGCGGTCTGGCGCGTCAGCCCCGCCTGCACCAACAGGGCATCCGCAAAATCGGTGAGGTGGGTGTAACTCCACCACCAGGCAGGCGCCAGCAGCGCCAGCGCGAGCACCCAGCGCGTCAAAGGTGGGATTTTTGGGGTTTTCAGTTCGGACGAAATCATTGGCAAAACCTCTGGAGGGATGCCATCGCCGTCAAGCCGCCGACGCACGTTCGGGCGCACGCTCGAGCGCGTTTATCTGCGTGTCGGCCACGGGCGGAGCCGAATCACTTGCCTGCGCCGCGTGGTCTTCCAGGTGCAGCAAGTCGCCCCATTGGTGCAATGCGGCCTCGCGGCGTTCCATTTCCTGGGGGCAAGCCCAGGCCTTGATGTCTTTGGCGTAACCCATGCACATGTGCATCTCCTGTGTCGTTGAGTCAGAAGACGCAGCAACTGCCCAAAAGATGCAGCTGCGCTTATTTCGGACGTGGGGTGAAGCAGCACACCGCGCCGCGCTCGTTCAGCACCACCTGGCACGAGGTCAGCAAACGTTCCCTGAGGCGCTTTCGGGCGCGCTGCACACGGGATTTGGCCCCCGGCACGGTGATGCCCAACATGCGGGCATAGTCCTCCTGCCCCATGCCGTTGAGATCGCACTGGACGATGGCATCCCGGTCCGACGCGCTCAACTCCGCAAGCACGCGCGGCAAGCAGGTGGCCAGGCTGTCCACCGCAGCCGGCGGGTCTGCCTCCACCGCTGGCAGGTCGTCAGGCAAGGCATCCAGAGGGTGGTGCCGGCGCAGGTGATCCGTCAGGGTGTTGCGGCTGACCTCAAACAGCCAGGCACGGGCGTTGGCCACGTCGCAGAACCGGCGGCCTTGGCGCAAGGCCTTGATGAAAACGTCTTGCAGCAGGTCCTGCGCCGCCACGGGGTCGTTCAGGTGCCGGGTCAGCCAGCGCTGCAACTCGGTTTCGTGCGCGTGCCACGCGGTCATCAGACAGGTCGGCGTCGAGGTATCACTCATGCATCGCATTGTTATCCACTGCAACAGCGCCGACCACAGCGCCACGATGGTGCAGCGCACAAGACCGGGGCACTGCGGGCTGTGGCGCCAGGTCGCTCAATCGCGCCAAAGCGCCCTGAATCATTGAGCTAGACGCTCTTGATTCAATAGCTAACACCACTTTTCCAAGCTGGCACAGGCCTTGCATTAGTAGGTTCAGACCCTCACAGGTCTGCATGGCTGCATCGCCCAACGGCGGGCGAATGCGGCCAGAACCCGGACAAAGGCGTCCCCACCCGCGCACTGCTGCTTCTTGCAGCCAGGCGCGGTGTGAGGACGCCTCTTTTTGTTTGTCACGCCCAAGGGAAGCCCCATGACTGATCTGCTCAAAACCAGCCTCAACCGCCGCACCGTGCTGCAAGCCGCCACCGTGGGCGCCACGGGCGTGAGCCCCGCGCTGCGCGCCCTCGTCCACGCCCAGGGCTCGGACGCCCCCGAGAAGAAGGAAGTGAAGATCGGCTTCATTCCGCTGACCGACTGCGCCAGCGTGGTGATGGCGTCGGTGATGGGCTTCGACAAGAAGCATGGCGTGACCATCATCCCCACCAAAGAGGCCAGCTGGGCCGGTGTGCGCGACAAGCTGGTGAACGGCGAGCTCGACTTTGCCCATGTGCTGTATGGCCTGGTCTATGGCGTGCACCTGGGCTTGGCCGGGCCCAAGAAAGACATGGCCGTGCTGATGACCCTCAACCACAACGGCCAGGCCATCACGCTGTCCAAAAAGCTGGCGGACAAGGGCGCCGTCAATGGCGCGGGCCTGGCCCGGCTGATGGCGGCCGAAAAGCGCGAATACACCTTCGCCCAGACCTTTCCCACGGGCACGCACGCCATGTGGCTCTATTACTGGCTGGCAGCCAACGGCATCGATCCGATGAAAGACGCCAAGGTCATCACCGTGCCGCCGCCGCAAATGGTGGCCAACATGCGCGTGGGCAACATGGATGGCTTTTGCGTAGGCGAGCCCTGGAACCACCGCGCCATCATGGACGGCATCGGTTTCACAGCCACCACCACCCAGGACATCTGGAAAGACCATCCCGAAAAGGTGCTGGGCACCACCTCGGAGTTTGTGCAGAAATACCCCAACACCGCGCGCGCCGTGACGGCGGCCATTCTGGAGGCAAGCCGCTGGATCGATGAAAGCCTGGCCAACAAGACCCGCATGGCCGAAACCATTGCCGGCAAGGCCTATGTGAACACCGGCGTGGATGCCATCAACCAGCGCATCCTGGGCCGCTACCAGGATGGCCTGGGCAAGACCTGGGACGACCCCAACCACATGAAGTTCTACAACGACGGCGCGGTGAACTTCCCCTACCTGTCTGACGGTATGTGGTTTCTTACGCAGCACAAGCGCTGGGGTTTGCTGAAGGCGCACCCCGACTACCTTGGCGTGGCCAAGGCGATCAATCGCATGGACGTGTACCGCCAGGCGGCCACCGCCACCAAAACACCGCTGCCCAAGAGCGACATGCGCAGCCACAAGCTGGTGGATGGCGTGGTGTGGGACGGCAAAGACCCCGCCAGATACGCCGACGGTTTCAAGCTCAAGGCCTGACAGCCCGCAGTCATCTGCCCCACCTCGTCCTGTCTACCGGAGAACACCATGGTCAGTGCCGTATTTCATGCCCCGCTGGATACCGCCCCTGCAGCAACGCAAGACGCTATTAATAATATAGCTACTAGCGCTCTACCCACGGGCACTACAAGCCAAAAACACTCAAAAACCACACCCACCAAGGCCCCGGCAGACCGGGACTGGACTGCCAGCTCCCGCAGCTTCTGGCTGGCGGTGCTGCCGCCGCTGTGCGGCCTGGGCCTGCTGCTGGGGGTGTGGGCGCTGGTTTCTGCCGGCACCGGCAACAGCATTCCCGGCCCCCGCGAAACCTGGGCACAGGCGCTGGACGTGTTCAGCAACCCGTTTTATCGCAACGGCCCCAACGACCAGGGCGTGGGCTGGAACGTGCTGATGTCGCTCGAACGCGTCGCCGTGGGCTTTGGCTTGGCGGCGGCGGTGGGCATTCCGGCGGGCTTTGCGATTGGGCGCTTCGAGTTTTTGAGCCGCATGTTCAACCCGCTCATCAGCCTTCTGCGCCCGGTGTCGCCGCTGGCCTGGCTGCCCATTGGCCTCTTGGTATTCAAGGGCGCCAACCCGGCCGCCATCTGGACCATCTTCATCTGCTCGATCTGGCCCATGATCATCAACACCGCGGTGGGCGTTCAGCGGGTGCCGCAGGATTACATGAACGTGGCGCGCGTGCTCAACCTGTCGGAGTGGAAAATCTTCACCAAGATCCTGTTCCCCGCCGTGCTGCCCTACCTGCTGACCGGCGTGCGCCTGGCGGTGGGCACGGCCTGGCTGGTGATCGTGGCAGCCGAGATGCTGACCGGCGGCGTGGGCATTGGCTTTTGGGTGTGGGACGAGTGGAACAACCTCAACGTCAAGAACATCATCATCGCCATCTTCGTGATCGGCATCGTCGGGCTGGTGCTGGAATATGCCCTCATCAAGCTGGCCAGCGCCTTCACGTTTGAAGAAGTGAAGGCTTGACCCACCCCTGAGCCGCGCCTGCGGCGCGTCACCCCCTCAAGGGGGCACCACCAGTGGCCCGGCAAAGCCGGTTCCACGGTGGTCCACCGAAAAACCAGGAGTTCTTCATGCATACATCTCTCACCAGCAAGTTCATCGAGATACAGGGTGTCGAGCAGACCTTTCGCACCCGCAAGGGGCTTTTCACTGCGCTGCAGGGCGTTGACCTGGCAATCGCCCAGGGCGAGTTTGTGGCGCTGATTGGCCACTCGGGCTGCGGCAAATCCACGCTGCTCAACCTGATTGCCGGCCTGAACACCCCCACTGCCGGTGCCCTGCTGTGCGCCAACAAGGAGATCAAGGGCCCCGGCCCCGAGCGCGCGGTGGTGTTTCAAAACCACTCGCTGCTGCCCTGGCTGACCTGCTTTGACAACGTGCACCTGGCAGTCGAGCGGGTGTTCGGCAAAACCGAAAACAAGGCACAGCTCATGGCCCGCACCGATGCGGCACTGGCGCTGGTGGGCCTTGCGCATGCTGCGCAAAAGCGCCCCGGCGAAATCTCGGGCGGCATGAAGCAGCGCGTGGGCATTGCCCGTGCGCTCAGCATGGAACCCCAGGTGCTGCTGATGGACGAGCCCTTCGGTGCGCTCGACGCACTCACCCGCGCCAAGCTGCAGGACGAGTTGCTGGAGATCGTGGCACGCACGCACAGCACGGTGGTGATGGTGACGCACGACGTGGACGAGGCCGTGCTGCTGTCCGACAAGATCGTGATGATGACCAACGGCCCCGCCGCCACCATTGGCGAGGTGCTGGCCGTTGACCTGCCGCGCCCGCGCAACCGCGTGGCACTGGCCGAAGACCCGCGCTATGTGCACTGCCGCAAGGCGGTGATCGACTTCTTGTACACGCGCCAGGCGCATGTGGAAAAGGCGGCCTGATCCGGCACCACCAAAGGGCCCTGGCCACACGCAGCCAGGGCTTTTTTTGACGTTGGCGTCATCCATTGCGCTTCACTCCGGCCACGCACCCATGTAACCGGCGCGGGCCAAACCAGGGCAGCCGTGCAAGGGCCGCCCCGCCGCACTGGCTGCGTCCCCCTTCCCGCATTGCGCAGCAATTCGAGAGAAGGGGGAAGGCGCGCAAGCGCCTCAGGGGGTTGTCACCCCATTCAGCGCACGCCGCCCGTGATGTAGTGCTCGAGCTGCTCGATGATGAACTGCTGCTCGGAAATGATGTCCTTGACCAGGTCACCGATGGAGATCAGCCCCACCAGCCTGGCGCCGTCGACCACCGGCAGGTGGCGCAGGCGGTTTTCGGTCATGAGCGCCATGCACTCCTGGCTGGTCTGGGTGGGGCGCACATACATCACGTCGGCGGTCATGACATCCCGCACCAGCGTGGCTGCGGACGTGCGCCCCAGCAGGGCGATCTTGCGGGCGTAGTCGCGCTCGGTGACGATGCCCACAATGGTTTCGCCCTCCATGACCAGCAGGGCCCCGATGCGTTTTTCGGCCATGCGCTGGAGCGCATCCAGCACTGAGTCTCCGGGTGCGATGGCATGGACGGTGTTGTCGCTCTTGGATTTGAGAATGTCAGCAACGGCAGTCATAAGGGACCTCGATAAAAAAATGGTGGGCGAACGCCAAAGAGTTTCAACGCATCCTGCCTTGCGCGCAACACCGCCATGGCAAGGGGCCTGTTGTGCGACAACTGGCACCACCGCAGTGCCCCATCGCGCCGCAAAACCTTTTTTTGGTCAAATAATGCTCTAGCTCTTATCCATAAAGCGCTGATAGCTATTAAAAATAGAGCAAATCACGCGCCACCTCAGCGCCGACCACCCAGCAGGCCGCCGCCGATCTTGAGCAGGTCGCCCAGCCCCACTTGGCCGTCGCCATCCTGATCGAGCAGGCTGCCCAGCAAACCACCACCCAGGCCCCCTTGCTGCTGCACCCGCGCCTGCTCCTGGCCCAGCACCTGGCCCAGGCCGCCGGCGTCCATGCCGCCCGAGCTCATGCGCTGCGCCAAAAACGACATCACGATGGGCGCCAGCATCTGCAGCAACTGCCCGGCATTGGAGCCCAGCCCCGTGGCCTGGCCCAAGCCGGTCTCGGCACGTTGCTGGTTGCCCCCAAAAATGTGGCCCAGGATGGCCGCGCCATCGGGCTGGCCGCCCCCCGCGCTGCCGCCGCCGCCCAGCAGCGAACCGAGCAGACCGCCCAGATCAGGGCTGCCGCTGTGGTCGCGCTGCAATGCGCCAAAAAGGTCCATGGCGCCCTGGGGCTGGGCTGCATTGCGCCCCAGCGTGCCCAGCAGCAACGGCAGGGCCGCGCCCACGGCGTCCTGGGTCTGCGCGGGGCTGGTGCCCAGTTGCTGTGCCATTTGCTGCAGCGGGGCGCCCTGAAGCTGGGCCATCAGTTCATCAACAAGGGAGGTGGGGGAGTTCATGGCGTGCATCCTTTCAAATCAATGCGTGGGCCACCGGGCCCAGCTGACATGTTAGGGCTACGCTGAACAAGCCGTCGAAAATTTCCGCGCAAACCTGGATGACGCAGTTTTTTGGACTTTTATGCCTCTCGCGCGGCCCATTTGGGCAGTTCGCGGGGCGCTGAGGCCCGATTTCCGCCCTT
>NZ_QOZT01000041.1:0-32520 GCF_003345135.1 Acidovorax sp. BoFeN1 | reverse complement strand
GCGCTGGGCGCCGCGGGTCTGGCCGTCGCCGGTGGGGCAGCCGTGGCGGGCGCGGGGTCCGCGGTCGCTGCGGGTGCACGCATGGCGCCCGGCGCAGCGCGCTCGGCCATCGGTGGCGGCGCCTCTGCGGCGCGGACCGCTCAGGCCGTGGCTGGCAGCGCGAAGTCGGCCTACCAGGCCGGTGCTGTCGCGTCAGGCGCCAACGGACTTCGCGCGGCTGGCGCGGGCATGGCCAATGTCGCCAAGACGGGGGCAAGTGCTGTGGGCCAGCGGGTCGCGTCCGGCGCCAAGGCCGTGAAGGACCGCGTCGCGGACTTCGTCTCCGAGGCCGCTGCGCCTGCAACTGCGGCTTCGGGCGTTGACGCTGGCGAATCCAGTTCTCCGTCTGCCGAGCCTGCATGGGCCCGGCGCATGCGCCGCAGGCAGCAGGCGAGCCATGCGGCCACGACGGCGATCCACACGTTGCGTTCGGGCGACCACGGCGGCAGCGGCGCCAGCCCGAGCCTGCGCGACAGCTCGAATTCCTGAAAGAGAGGCATCCATGCGATTCAAACGACCCCAGGTGCGGTACTCGGACACGCCCGAGCCAGTCACTCCGTACCAGGCCGCCGGGCAGGCCTGGGACCTGCGCATCGGTTCGGCCCGCGTGCAGGCGAAGAATTGGCGGTACATGGCCTTTGGCTGCCTATCGCTGGCCGTGCTGATGGCGGGCGGTCTGGTCTGGCGTTCGGCGCAGTCCATCGTGACGCCCTACGTCATCGAGGTGGACCAGGCCGGGCAGGTGCGCGCCGTGGGCGAGGCGGCCACACCCTACAAGCCGAGTGACGCACAGATCGCCTTCCACCTGGCGCGCTTCCTCACGGACGTGCGTTCGCTCTCGATCGATCCCATCGTGGTGCGCCAGAACTGGCTCGAGGCCTACGACTACACCACGGACAAGGGCGCGGCGACGCTCAACGACTACGCGCGCGCGGCGGATCCGTTCTCGCGCATCGGGCAGCAGTCGGTGGCTGTGCAGGTCAATAGCGTGGTGCGGGCCAGCGACGCGTCCTTCCAGGTGCGCTGGACCGAGCGGCGCTATGTGAACGGCGAGGCCGCAGGCCTGGAGCGCTGGACGGCCGTGCTGTCCATCGTGCTGCAGGCACCGCGCAGCGAGGAGCGGCTACGCAAGAACCCATTGGGCATCTACGTCAACGGCCTCTCGTGGAGCCGGGAACTCGAAACCTCCGAAGGAGTGAAGAAGCCATGAAAACGCAAAGCCGTATCTGCGTACTGTCGGTGACTCTGCTGGCCGCCCTGGTTGCTGGCTGCGCCTCGCAGAGAAAGCCACCGCCGGCGATTTCGCTCGATGAACCCGTGAAGGCCCAGCCGCTGCCCGAGCCGCCCAAGCCGGTCGAAGTCGTGACCGTGCACCAGGTGCTGCCGATGCCGGCGCAGATGAAGCCGTTGTCCGAGATGGGCGAGGCGAAGCCTGCTGCCGAGCCGAAGGATGAAACAGTGCGCGTCTCACGCGCCAACGCCGAGGCGCGCATCGCGCCCACGCGCGATGGCTATGTCAACGCGATCCAGGTCTGGCCCTTCACCGATGGCGCGCTGTACCAGGTCTATGCGGCGCCGGGGCGCGTGACGGTGATTTCGCTGCAGGCGGGCGAGGAACTGGTGACGGTGGCCGCCGGCGATACGGTGCGCTGGATCGTCGGCGATACCGCCAGCGGTTCCGGTGCGGACCTGCGGGTGAACGTGATGGTCAAGCCGATCCGCTCGGGCCTGAAGACCAATCTGGTCGTCACCACCAGCCGCCGGACTTATCTGTTGGAGCTGACCTCGACCGAGAAGGCCTGGATGGCGTCGGTGTCGTGGGAGTACCCGAAAGACAAGATGCTGGCCTTGCAGCGGCAGGCGCAGGCCGCCAGCGCCGCAGCACCAGTGGAGTCGGGCCTGTCGCTGGAGAAGCTGCGGTTCCGCTACGTGGTTAGCGGCAGCCATCCACCCTGGAAGCCACTGCGCGCCTTCGACGATGGCGAGAAGGTCTACATCCAGTTCCCGGCGGGGATTGCCCAGGGCGAGCTGCCGCCGCTGTTCGTGATCGGCGCGCAAGGGGATGGGCAGCTCGTGAACTACCGCTTCCGCTCTCCGTACTACGTCGTGGACCGGCTGTTCGGCGCGGCCGAGCTACGCCTGGGCGGCGACAGGGGCGATGTGGTGCGCATCGAGCGCAATGACGGGGTTGCGGGCGCTGCGCGGAGGAACTGAGCATGAGCCAGAACGACACTCCCGACCTGGCCGCGCCGTCGGCGGGCAAGGTCGCCCCCGAGGCGGTGGCGCTGCGTGCGCAGCCGCGCCCCGTCACGCGCCTGAACCGCCGCACGCTGGTGGCGCTCGCTGGTGGCCTGTCGCTCGCTGTGCTGGGCGCGACGATCTGGTCGTTGCAGCCGGATCGGCGTGGCGCTGGCGAGCAGACCGAGCTGTACAACGTGGACCGCGTCTCGAAGTCGGAAGGGCTGGATCAGCTTCCCGCCGACTACTCCAAGCTTCCGGCGAAGGTGCCCCAGCTGGGGCCGCCGCTGCCGGGCGATCTGGGGCCGGCCATCGTGAAGTCACAGCAACCGGTGACGCCGAGCTACGCGCCGCCGGGGCATGATCCCGAGGATGCGCGGCGCAAGGAAGCCGAAGCGGCAGCGGGTTCGTCGGTGTTCTTTCGGTCGGGCAGTCAGCGCACGGCCACAGCCGCACCGGCAGCGCAGACACGGGCGGCTGCATCCGGCGCACTTGCATCCGGTCTGGCCGGCTTCGACCCGCTGGCCGCCGGGCCGGCCTCGACGGCCGCACAGCCCGCCGACCCGACCACCGCACAGAACCGGCAAGACCAGAAAGAGGCGTTCCAGAAAGCCGGCTCTACGGAAACACGCAATTCCGGAAATCTCCAGATGCCGGCCTCGCCGTACCAGGTCATGGCGGGGACGGTGATCGCGGCGGCGCTGGTGACAGGCATCAAATCGGACCTGCCGGGCGACGTGATCGCCACGGTGACGGAACCGGTCTATGACACGGCCACTGGCAAGTTCCTGCTGATCCCGCAGGGTTCGCGCATCCTGGGCAAGTACAACAGCCAGGTCAGCTATGGGCAAAGCCGCGTGCAGATGGTGTGGAACCGGATCATCCTGCCCGATACCTCATCGCTGACGCTGGACAATCTGGTGGGCACCGACCCCGCCGGCTACGCTGGGCTGGAGGATGACGTGGATCGTCACTGGGGGCGCATCCTCGCCGGCGCGGCATTGACCACGCTGCTGGGCGTGGGCGCCGAGCTGGCCGCGCCGGAGAACCGTCAGGACGGCAACCGCATCATCATTGCCGGGCGCGATGGGCTGCAGGACAGCGTGAACCAAGTCGGGCAGGAGATGACCCGGCGCAACATGAACATCCAGCCGACGCTGACGGCACGGCCGGGGTTGCCGGTGCGGGTGGTTGTGGCCAGAGATTTGTCACTCCGGCCCTACCAGCCCTTGTTCTTTCAGCGCGGAGGTGCCCGATGAGCACGGCCAGAAAGTTGCGGCTCGGGCCGCTGCCGTCCTATGCCAGCGTGAAGCTGACCTTCACCTGCTCGACCAGCTTGAAAGCCGACCTCGACCGCTACGCCGCGCTGCACGCGCAGACCTATGGCGAGGCGGTCGATGCGGTGGCGCTGATCCCGCACATGTTGGAGGCGTTCATGGCGAAGGACCGGGTCTTCCGGTCCCCGGCTCAGAGACGGTAGCTGTCGTCGTGACCTTCTTCCCCTTCGACTAGGGTGGCGACGGCGAATTGAGAGCAGAAGTGGCCGATTCGCTGAACAGCGAAAATTGCCTCGCTGTCGAATATTCGACGCAATGGTATTATTCGCTGAACAGGGAATAAGTCTCCTCATGATCGAATCGACCGCCACCGAACATGCTCTGATCGAGCGGTTCCTGGAAGCACTCCGGGAGCTGCCGGATGTGCGCGCCGAGCTGGAGGTGCTGGAACCGGCCTTGACGGCTCCTTACCGGGTCGATGCCGAGATCCATCTGAGCGTCGCCGGCAAGACCATCGTCCTGTTGGTCGAGGCGAAGAAGACTGCGTATCCTCGGGATGTGCGCCAGGTGCTGTGGCAGTTCAAGGCGTTGCGTCAGGCATACCCGTCCGACGTCCAGCATCTGCTGGTTGCCGAGTCCCTTTCGCCGGGCGCGAAGGATCTGCTCAAGTCCGAGCGCGTTGGCTACTACGACAGTGGCGGCAGCTTGTTTCTCCCGGCCCCTGGGGCCTACGTGTACATCGACAAACCGCCACCGAAGACCCTTGAGAAATCGGTGCGCTCATTGTTCTCAGGGCGCCGCGCGCAAGTGCTGCTCGCGCTTCTGGTTCACCATCAAGACTGGTTCGGCGTCACCGAGGTGGCCGAGCGGGCCCAGGTGGCGCCGTCCACCGCTTCTGATGTACTGAGCGAACTGGAGCGGTTCGATTGGCTCGAGTCTCGCGGGCAGGGGCCAGGCAAGGAGCGCCATCTGCGGGAACCTGGCGAGCTGCTGGACGCCTGGACCAGGCAGCTCGCTGGATCAACCGCGCCGGTGTTGCGGCGCTATTACGTGCCCGGTCTGAAGTCTGATGCCTTGCTTCAGCATCTGGGCGAAGTCTTCGACGCGCATCAGGCAATCTACGCGGTGAGCTACGAGGCCGCCGCGCAGCGCTATGCCCCGTTTCTGTCTGGCATCTCGCAGGTGCGCACTCGGCTGTTGCCGGGAGCGGGCGCCGACGCCGCGTTGGCAGAACTGGATGCGCGTGCCGTCACCGAGGGCGCGAACCTCGCCATCATCGATACGAAATCTACGGGAGAACTACTGTTCCGCGAGCAGGTTGATGGCGTATGGCTGGCGAGCCCCGTGCAGGTCTACCTCGACCTGTTGCGGGGTGAAGGTCGCGCCAAGGAGATGGCCGAGCACCTGCGGCGGGAAAGGATGGGTTTCTGATGGCCAAGCCCGCAACGTTCGATGGCTACAGCAATCAGTACACCAGTGATTGCGAACGCGTCCTCGTAACGCTTCTGCGCGGGTTGGGGCCGTGGAAGGACTCGGTCTACCTGGTTGGCGGACTCACACCACGTTATCTGGTGAAGGCGCGGCCTCCTGTCGTGCCGGCACACGCAGGCACGATGGACGTCGACATCGTGATCGATCTGCAGATCCTGGCCAACACGGACGCTTATCACACGCTCGAAGAGAACCTGAAGAAGATGGGCTTCGAGCGTGCCGAGAACGACAAGCAGCAAAAGCTTTCCTGGCGTTGGCAGGCCCGCACCGAGCATGGAGCGCTCATGGTGCTGGAGTTTCTGGCGGATGCGCCGGAGATCGCTGGAGGCCGAGTGCAAACGTTGCCGACCGACGGGACGATCTCGGCCATCAACATCCCGCACTCGTCAATCGTGTTCGACCTGCACGAGGTCACCGAGATCGAGGCAGAGCTGCTGGGCGGCGACGGGATCGCTGTCGAAAAGATCAAGCATGCCAACCTGATCAGCTTCACCTGCCTGAAGGCGTTTGCGTTCGACCAGCGTTTCGAGCGCAAGGATGCGCATGACCTGATCTATTGCCTGGAGCATGCCCCCGAAGGTGTCAGCGCGGTGGCGCAGGCGTTTCGCGAGGCGCTTGAAGGCAAGCACCGTGATGTGGTGAAAAACGCGCTGGACCTGTTGCGTGCTCGCTTTGCGCAGGTGGGCGAGACCGAGGGTTATCGCAAGGACGGTCCGGTCGCGGTGGCCAAGTTTGAACTGGGCGAAAGCGACGAGCCGGAACAGCGAGAGGCAAGGGTGCTGCGTCAGCGCGAAGCCACTGACGTAATCGAGCAACTTCTCGCGCGGATTGGATAGGGGGCAACGTGGCAATCAAGGCAATTTCTTTCGGCACCAAAATGCACGTGGATCCGGCGATCCCAGGACTCAGTGGCGCAAGGCGTGATGCGACGGCGTTGTGGGCGTTGTCCATCGTTGATAGCCGTGTTGTTTCGGCCAAAGACGCTTGGAACTAGGGCTTGGGTGTCATGACGCAACCGACGTTTAACATCTTCGATGCCTTATCCACTTGGGGCAAGACACTCCCTGGCTGGCAACATCTCCTACTAGGGAAACTTGTAGGGACGGTCGAAATATCCGATGAAGCCCTTGATGAGGTCTTTGGCGAATACCTGATCGATCTGGACCTCGCTGGCAAAGAGGCGAAGCGTGTGGTCTGGGACATGGCGTTACCCCAGTTCCAGGCGGGCACGCCGGCGTTCTCCAGTACTTTGACTGCGTTGACCTCGGTGTCCGGGGTCAATGCTCTTGCTGCCGGTGAGACGTTGAGCTTCGGTCCCAAGCTCACGGTGATCTACGGCCCCAACGGTGCTGGCAAGTCCGGATATGCGCGCGTGCTGAAGTCCGCGTGCTTCACGCGGTCGAAGGACACCGGGATCCTCGGCGACGTAAAGCTCGCAAAGAGCAAACAGCCCAAGCCAACGGCGATGTTTTCCTTCGCCGACGGTTCAAGCATCGACTTTGTTCATCAGGAGTCCTGTCAACGGCTGCGTGACGGTTTCGCCGTCTTCGATTCAACCTGCGTTCGTGTGCACCTAGATGATCGCAATGCATTTCAGGTCATGCCGTATCTGTTCGACGTTTTTCCTCGAATGGTGGGGGCGTTCGGAAAGCTGCAGACCAAGCTGCGGGACGAGATCACGCGGCGAACGCCGGAGCCGGACAAATTTGCCATTCAAGACCGCAAGTCCGAGGTAGCTACCGCTCTCTCTGTGCTTAGCGCACAGACGGATCTGGCGCGGTTGAAAGAACTTTCTGTCTACGGTGATGCCGAGGCAGCCCGGCGTTTGGCAGTCGAGCAGCAGCTCACGGAATTGCGGACCACAGATCCGAAGGAAATCCTCAAGAAGAACGAGCAGCGCATCACCGATTTGAACGCTGTCAATGCATCCATCGCTTCCTTGGCGGTAGGCGTCAAACCGGCGATAGCAGTCGATATTGCTGAATCAGTTGCGCAGATCGGCTCGCTGGTCGAGCAAGGGGCTGCATTGTCTGCCGCCCGGTTCGGCGGAGAGCCGGTGCAGCCCGTCGGAACTCGAGCATGGCTGGATCTGTTGTCTGCTGCGATCACCTACAGCAAGGAAGCCTACCCGGACGATACGTTTCCACCGAAAGCCGAAGACGCGCGCTGCGTGTTGTGCCACCAAGTGCTCGACGCAGACACTGCGGATCGTCTTTCAAGGTTTTATCAGACCGCCACCAGCGACGTCGAGACGCAGTTAGCCGCCGCTAGGCGAAAGCTGACGGGGTACCGAGACGACTTAGGCAAAGTGGGGCTGACTTTCTTCGCTGAAGAGAGCGCCGCGCGGCGCACAGTGCAAGAACTCGATATGGCCTTGGAAGCAGACATTGCGCGCCATGTGGAAGGATTTCGACTAGGTGTTGATGCCCTGATCCAGTCGGCGACGAACGAGTCGGTTCCGGGATTGTCCTTGCTGACACATGGCTCCGTTTCGGAGCGTGTTGCTGCGCTGGTGACACGCTTGCAGCAGGACAATGAAAAGCTCCGGTTGAGTGATCCCATGGCGCTAATCGAGGCGCTATTGTTGGAGCAGCAACTGCTCAAGGATCGGCATTACCTCTCCGACCACTACGACGACATCGTGGCTGCAGTCGAGGACCTGAAATGGGTGGCGAAGGCCAATGTCTGCCTGCGCGGTCTGCCAGCAATCCAGCGTGAAGTCACGAGCAAGCAGAAAGCGTTGGCGACGGAGCTTGTTGCGCAAGGATTCATTGAGCGCTTTACGGAAAACTGTAAGGCGCTGAGATTGGCTTTGCCGGTCCAGTTCCGGTTCGCCGGCGAGGCCGGCAACACGGATCGCAAGATTGAGATCGCCAACGCCGGGGTGACTGGGGTCGATCCGTCCCAGGTGCTTAGTGAGGGTGAGCAGACGGCAGCAGCACTGGCGGATTTTCTGACAGAGGTCGAGCTCAACGGAACCTGTGTTGGCGTCGTGTTCGATGATCCAGTGACTTCCATGGACCATGTGCGCAAGGAATCGATTGCCCAGCGCCTAGTGGACGAGGCCGCGCGACGGCAAGTCATTGTCTTTACGCACGACATTCTCTTCACGAACTATCTGGCGGCAGCGGCCGAGGAAAAGGGTGTGGCCTTTGCCGGGCGTACCGTATGGCGCGACGACGCCAATGCGCCCGGCGCCATCGACCGGCTCGCGTTTCCGCACGAACACTACGAAGGCGCCGCACATGATCGGGCGAAGAGGCATTTCGAAGCTGCGCGGACATTGGTGGGTGAGCCGCAGCGCGATGCGCTAGAGAAGGCCTGTGGGAGCTTGCGAACGGCCTATGAGGACTTCATCCAGAAAAAGCTGTTCAACAACGTCGTGCGTCGTTGGCGCGAGAACATCACGTTCACGCTCGACCAAGTTTTCTTCGATGAAGGGATCGCAGTTCGTGTGCATGATCGTATGGGGGCGCTGTCGCGCTACATCGACGCTCATTCGCATTCCGAGGACTTCCACGAGGTACCGCTCACACTTGATGTGGTGACCAACGAGTTGGCCCAGTTCGACGCTATCAAGTCCGACTACAGCAGGGCTCGCAAGGAATGGGAGAGATCTAAGCCAAAGGCTGCGGCTGTCTTTAGTTGACAAATCTAAATGAAGGAAGAGGTAGCGCTATGGTGCCCCTTGGTTTCCAGAGCTGACTCGCCATAAGAAAGAAAGGACAAAACGTGTCATCCCCCTCCGACTTCCGCCTTACTTGGCTGTGGCGCCATGCATTCGTCAACCCTTTGCCAGATGTCACTCCTGCAGAGCAGGAGTTTTTTCGTGAGCGGTACTTGGCCATGCGCGAGAAGGCGGCTGTTCTGGTCTCCCAGATCGCGTCCGCGATGCCCGGCCTGACCGTCCATGACTTAACCCATCTGGATGCCTTGTGGGAAACAGCGTCATTGGTGTCCGAGGGGGCCATCACGGTAAGTCCCGCGGAGGCGTTTGTGTTTGGAGCAAGTGTTCTGCTGCACGATTCTGCGATGAGCTTGGCGGCCTACCCGCAGGGCCTTGACCAGTTAAAGCAGACCATCGCGTGGAAAGACACGGTCATGGCGTTGCTCGGAGACTGCGAACATGGCCCAGACGCTGTCAGTGCTCCTCCGCGAGATATCGTGCAGCGTGCGGTGCCAGAAGTTCTTAGGCAGTTGCATGCGCAACAAGCGGGGGCCTTGGCAAAACAGGGCTGGGTGACTGCGAACGGAGACACCGTCTATCTCATCGACGATGCGGAGCTTCGCTTTTTCTACGGTGAAACTATCGGGCAGATCGCCCACAGCCATTGGTGGTCTGTTGCCCATGTCGAGGAGGAACTCTCCGAAGATCTCGGAGCTTTCCCGAGCAAGACTAAGAGTCGGATCGATCGTGTCAAGCTCGCCTGTCTGCTACGGATTGCCGATGCGCTTCATCTTGATCAGCGGAGGGCGCCCAGATTTTTGCGCGCCTTGACCCACCCGCAAGGTGTGTCCGCGTTGCACTGGGCCTTCCAAGAGCGGCTGGCAGTTCCTCACATTGAGCATGAGGCGGTGGTTTTCACCGCAGGCGCTCCCTTCGAGATATCTGATGCGGATGCGTGGTGGCTCGCCTATGACACGATTTCTGCAGTCAATCGAGAACTGCAGGATGTCGATCTGCTGATGCAGAACAGGGCCCAAGGCCTGTTCTTTCGCGCGCGGCGGGTGAAAGGCGCAGGAAGCCCCGAGTCCCTCGCGCGCACGATTCACACGCGGGGCTGGCGCCCGATCGATACGCAATTGCGCGTGTCAGATATTCCAAAGGTAGTTGAAACCTTGGGTGGTGCAAAGTTGTATGGTGACGACCCCACGATCGTCTTGCGCGAGTTGATACAAAACAGTGCTGACGCAGTTCAGGCGCGACGTCGGTATCAGGGGCGGCGCGAGAGTTGGGGAAGCATTGTGGTTTCACTGTCCGAACGATCAGATGGACATTGGCTAACCGTCGAGGACAATGGCATTGGTATGTCGGAGCGCGTTCTGACAGGACCATTGATCGACTTCGGGACATCGTTCTGGCGGTCAACGCTTGCGACCCAAGAATTCCCAGGTTTGATTGCGAAAGGCATGAACGCAATCGGCCGATATGGAATCGGATTCTTTTCGGTATTTATGCTCGGGACTGTCGTTCGCGTTGTCTCACGGCGTTGTGATCAAGGGGAAGAGTGCGCACGGGTACTGGAATTCAGAGACGGGACGGCTTCTCGGCCAATCTTGTCGCCCGCAGAAAAGGGTTGTGCTCCAGTCGATGGGGGAACGCGTGTCGAAGTCCGGTTGAAGGTCGACCCACGTGCAAAAGGTGGGTTGCTACACGTGAACAGATTCGGCGAAACTGTTTTGACGCTCCATCAGTTGGTTGCGTCACTTGCGCCAAGCGTCGCGGTTTCCGTTGAGGTGGAAGAGAATGGGGCATCCGTGCCAGCGATTGGCCCGGGAGACTGGCTCGAACTAGCCGACGATGCGCTGTTGTCACGCCTGGACCCTTTGGCGAAGTCGGATGCTCATGACAGGGAGCGGAAGTCGGGGCACCACGCTGCCATTCGTACAGTCTTCGGTGAAAGCGGGCAGCCTCTAGGTCGTGCGTACATCAAGCCAAGCGAGTATTCCCGAAGCGATCGTGGCTGGATCACCATCGGAGGGCTTCGTGCAGCGCGTCTTGCCAACGTCCAAGGGCTGCTCGTTGGAGAGACAGTCACTGCATCTCGAAATTCAGCGCTTCCGCTTGTTCCTCAGGAACGGCTAGCGGAATGGGCAACCGAACAAGCTCGCATCATCGCAGCTTCTAAAGCAGACGAACTCCTCAAGGCTAAATGCGCGGAAATTGTTCTGGAGTGCTGCGGCAGATTGGAAGGGTTACCCATCGTTTGTTGGGGGCGTGACGAATGGCTCAACGCTGATGAGTTTTGTGAACGACTTGCAAGCTCAACTGAACTCACGGTTTGCTTCGACGGCCACTTCTCCTACGACGAAGATGAGGACGACGTTCATCCGCGTGACTTCAGAAATGAGTTTGAGATTGGTGCGGATATCGTTGTGGTACCCAAGCACGATGGGTCTATCCTGACGGTCGGCAGGCAGGCATGGCCGAGGTCGATCACCGGTCAACCTGCGCGTAGAGATTCGAACCTCGCGGCGGAAGTTCGTCGACTGCTGGCCCAGGTCTGGGGTGATGAAGTCGAAGAAGACTCGGAAAACAGGGAGGTCGGCAAGGTGAGTGGCACGTCGATAACAAGGCATGTGACGATCTACCGTCGCGTTGCAGATTCGGTCGGCGATGAGTGACGAGGACTGGGGCTTGCATTTGCGCTACTGGATGGGTACGACATCCTTATGTGCGTAGATCGTCGAGCCGTGTACTCGCATCAGCAACGAAGGCACTGATCGTGCTTCGTTACAGAGTTGGATTTCAGAAGAACATGCCTCCCACGATTCACATTCCGGGCAAGCCCCGGATCAGCCATCAGCTAAAAAGCGACGATGTCCTGTGGCGGTACGTAGATGCCGCGAAGTTCCTAGACTTCCTGGAGAACGGCACGCTTTTCTTCTGCCGTGCTGACAACTTCAGCGACAAGTTCGAAGGTGCCTTCACGCCGACCTTTCGGAAGGATATCGAGGGCTCCTACCTGGCAAACGGCATCGACTTCACTTACGCGCAGTTTAAGCAGCGGATGCGGCAAACCGTCTTCATCAATTGCTGGCACAAGGACCAGGACGACAGCGCGGCGATGTGGGCGTTGTACGGAAAGTCGGAGTGCTCCGTTGCGTTGACCACCACGGTTGGCCGATTGGCAGAGTGCCTGGCGAAGGCGGAACTTTCTTACGATCTTGCAATCGAGAAGGTCGAGTACATCAAGCACTGGCGCGACCCGAAGATCGACATCACGCCATACGCCCGCGTGTTTGCCTACAAGACAAAGGCCTATCAGCACGAAAAGGAGGTCCGCGTGCTCCTGGACCGCTCGTTAAACGAGTTCGAGGGAGAGATGCCCACGGGCGGCATGCCGATTGAGGTCGATCGCCTTTCGTTGTTGCGTAGCATCGTGATCGCGCCCGAAGCCCCGGCTTGGTTCGATCAATTGGTGCGACAGGCCGCGGCAAGGTACGGCTTGTCAGCGCCGATCCGTCGGTCGAAGCTCGCGGCAGATCCGATTTGACTCCTGGCCGTGGCAAACCTAGCGGACCGTACTGGAGGGGGCACAACCGCTGCTATTGTTTCATGAGGTGTCTCGACGCTCCACGAGCGAGCCGACGATAAGCTCGGCCCATCGCAGGCAGTCGAACACCAGCGACCGCAAGATGGGCTTGGTGCCGTGGACATCGCCCATGTGGGAGCGAAGTGTCTGCATCACATAGGCGCCCTGGTTGAGGGCGCCTTCCAGGTTCTTCTTGAAGGGGGAAACCTCTGCCTGAGACCACCCTAGGGCATCGAGTTGGCGATCAAGCTCAGTCAATACCCCCTTGGCCAATGCAGCACGTTTGCATCGTTCTTGGAAGGAGGCCCTTGTTGGATCTCCAAGGCGTTGCTCTTCGTAGACTTTAGACGTGGCAGTATCCACGGCGCCGCATGCCGCAGAAATGGCGCCGCCCAAGTCGCCGTCGCGCAAGCGTTGCGCCGCCTTCAAAAGGTCCTTGTGGGACTCATCGGGTGTGTCTGCCAGGATGCTGACGTCAAACACCTCCAGCGGCACGAGCGTTTGGCTCACGAATGACCAACCCAGTCGGCTCAAATACTCGGAGAGCTTCTCCTGCATCTCGGAGCGCCGCCGAAGAATTTCTTCTATGAGGATTGTCAGGAAGTGGGATCTGGTGCGTGAGTCCATCCTCCCGACTTGCTCGTCTATCGCCGACATCAACTGACCTTTGGTAGCACCGCCTTGCGACTTCTGCACCAGATGAGCGGCGGCCGTGACATCGAAGCCCGCAAGACCGGCTACCTCCTTGATGTCATAGAAATGAAACTCTTGCAGGCAAGCCCGAACTGCCGGCCATGCTCGAAGCACGTTGTCCATGTGGATGACCTCCTTGGGCTTCGTCGTCGCCTGGACGATGGCGAGTCGACGAACCTCAGGAATGATGAAGCTTTTGACGAGCGCCATCGCTTCGACGGCGTCGCCCCGCAGTGGAGTCAGCTCTTTTAGCCGTCGAGCCAATCCGAGCCAGCCGATGGTTTCGCAGTACACGCGCAGGGTGTTGATCTTCCCTGTGAGGACGTTGTCGATGACGCCTTGGGGTTCAATGTCGTCGTAGTAGTCGTTGAGGCCGAAGTCCATGCCTTCGAGGTCCTCAGCCACAGATAGGACAGCCTCAGCCTGTGCCGGCGGCAGCATGCGCTCCACGTCGCGCTCCGGCTCACGGTGGTCACCAACGTCAATCGAAGAGGTGATGTCAAAACGTGGCAGCAAGGCGCGGGGTGCGCTCCAGCTCCGCACTTCATCAACAAGTTGGGCGTAGGATTCGTGCTTCAAGATACCCTCTCCAGGCGAGACAAAGGCGTCCTCTTTCAGGAGATCGGTCGACCAACCGGCACACCAAACGGAGGTGTCCAGCATCATTTGCAGCGCGGCAATGACATCCGGAACCGAGAGCTGAGCTTGGGCGGTCAACAAAGTAATGGGAACCTGCGCCTGCTGGGTCTGGCGATACTGCGCACGAAGAGCGGCGTACACACGCTCAATGTTCGACAACACGCGCCGTGCGGGTTCCGCGTCCAGGAAGGACAGGGCGGCTGATTGGACAACGTAGGTATCGTTGTCCCGTTTAAGCAAGCCACTCGTTTCCAGTTGATCGAGCGTTGCGACGTCTGAGTAGTTTTCAGCCCTGAACTTGAGCGCGGGCACGCCAACGCCCAGTGACAGCATTTGTTCCAACAGGCGGTTCAACAGTGCTCGCTGCAGCTCGGGCAACTGGCCATCGCTCGCATTGCGCTGCACGGCATTCGTGGAGGACGAGAGTGTGTTCATCAAAGTGCTGGAGTGGGGTTGCCCAGGCTTTGGAAAGCGAATCGATCTGTCCTGAGAGATGCTGTTAGAGCCCGAGCAGCGCCTTGGCCATTCCATGCCCCGAGGCGTAGCGCATCCCGAAGGCAGCGAACTCCGCTGCCAAACTGGGCTGCAGTTGCGATCGCGACGTTGGAGTGCCGTAGTCGTTCGTGTTTGAGGACAAGAAAACCACGGTGGTGGTCAGGCCGTGCTGACGAAGCTCGGCGACCGTTTCCAGGTATGTCTCCAGCACTACACAGTCCTGCAGGGAGTCCTTACCCTTACGGGCCGGGGCCCGGACCTGCATGACTCGGGCATAGGCCCGGTTGGGGATGGCCGTCGATTCGGGCGCGGCAGTGGAGGCGCCGATCCATCTCCGCACCGCGCTCGCGGCATTGGCAACATGCTGGTCCCAATGGGATAGGTTGGTACGCACGGGGGCGCCCAGGGCCGAGACCAAGCCGTCCACCCGCGAGATGTGCGAGCGCAGCTTCTGCAATCCGCGCCGCGCCTCATCTTCGATCTCGGGAAGATGCGTGGCCAGTTCCTGGTGGACCTGATCCGCGAGCAGCCCAACGAGACGATTTCCAGACTCCATCGCCTGCAGCAAATCCATGGCCGCGACGGCGTCGTGCGGTTGTGAGGTCTCCCGGTAAGGATCGCGAACCACGTCGAGAACGCTGCAGGTGTCCAGACACAGCACCGGCGCGTTCGCCTGGACGATACGCGCAAGCTCCGACGCAGGTACCGCCATTACGCGGAGGCCTCGTATCGGGTAAGCAGTGATCGTGAGCGTTCGTACTCGCCCGCCAGATCCCTGGCGCAATCCTCGAGCCAACCCTCGGATTCACTGAGCCAACGAGCGAGTACAGAGGCGTCGAGCTGCGCATTCTCGCGATGGGCCAGGAGGATAAAGTCGAACCAGCGGTCTCTGTCCATGGGGTGAGATGCACCTGTGGACTTGTTGGCCAAGACCGAGAAGCGCCGCAGAGCCTCCGCCACAGCGGGCGGCACCACGTTCTCCAATTGCAGTGTGCTGCTGGACATCACGACGCTGCAGCCCGCATCCATCGCGGCGGGCCGTGCGATTTGGCTGGCGAAGTCCTCCAAGATCGCGTTGTATGCGCGGTGACTTAGTTCGCTGAGTTCCAGTGGGACGATGTTGGCGACTTTCAGACCGTCGCCGTCCGCAATCAGCATAAGCCCGGCCGCCTCGTAGCCAGGCGTCACCGCACGCTCGAAAGCCAGTGCATCGCCTTCCTCGCCCAATTCGCGCAACTGCTCTTCCTTCTCCGTTGCGTATCGCCAAGGCGGGGCGGTGCGATCTTTCAAGGCCTGGTGCAGGGCAGCAACGGCAGACGCCGGACCCCGCAGGTACAAGTCTTGGAAAACGTCCAGAGGTTTGGAGGTGGTCGACATGATGTCATTCTGCCGTACGCGACTACGCTGTCGCGCGACATGCAACTGCTGCGCCTCAGGCGATGGCGATCACCGCATGGTTCACAGTGCGTCCCACAGCATTGGCTGGGCAAGCTGGACCTGCGCAGGGGGCAGCCCCATCTGCGCCAGGCGCTGCCGATACCCGGACCAATCGGCCATGGATCGACAGGCCACGTGCCAATGCGTAGCCGCCAGTGCGGGCTGTTCGAACAGGGCATGGAAATAGGCCGCGTCAACCTCGGACAGCGAATGCCCTAGCACCGTGACCTCCCGCACGTGGTTGAGGCTCTCGAAAAACGAGCGATTTGACTTGATCAGGTGGGCGGACGGCTTGAACGTGGCGGAGAAGTACTCGTCAATGATCTCGTGAGCCTCCATCAGCCGCGTGTCGATTTCCTCGATGCCGGGCCTGTCGTTCAGCGACTTACGGGTGTCGGGGCTCCAGGCATGCCCGAGCACCAGTTCATCATCGGCGAGTTCGGCGCAGCCGTGGATGAATAGCGTGCGTTCCGGTGGTACGCCGTAGACGGTTTGCAGAGTCGAGGTGTAGTTGAATGACAGGAACGCGGCGTTCCGATCCAGAGAGTGCAGACGCCTGGGTGCTGCCGCGGGCGTCGGGATCGACAGTTGCCGAATCCAGGCGCCGAAGCGTTGGCGAAGCCCTACGGAAAGCCGTTGGACCACGTTGTCGACCTCATACTGGAAATCGTGATGGCCTGCGTCGCTCCAGTCCTCAGCGCTGTAGGGCGCCATGAAGTGCCCCAAGTTGTCGACGAGCTCATCCACGTCCAGGCCAGCCAACGCCACTTCCAGATCGCTCCAGTTGTCCTGGGTGGGGAGGTACTCCTCGACCTCCCGGATCAGCGCGAGATCATGCACTCGCACATAGTCCTTGAAATCTGAGAGGCGAGAGGGAATGTCGTGCCAGAGGTCGAAGCCGTTGCCGATCACATAGAGCTGGGTTGCCGGCATGCTGAGAAGTCCGTTCCTCTGTTCTTTCAGGGGGCTACAAATCTGGACTCAAGCACGCGGCAGGGGTACCAGAGCGAAGCGCGGAAGGTTGCGGCAAGTGCCGTCGAAGTACGCCTCCACACGCTGGGCTATGCCCTAGTTTTCGAGCCAATCTTCTGGGGCAAATTTGGGGCAATCTTCTCGCCAAACCATGCCTTTCCAGGCCCAAATCGCACTCTGTAGTAGTTCGGCGTAGATCTTGTAAGCCGTTGAATTTAAAAGAATAACCCGTCAAATCTTCTTGCTGGACCACCACTGTAGCTACACCATGGGCGTGTGGTGCGAGAGCGTGTCAGACATGCGGTGCGGTGTGAATGAGGCGTGCACTGTAGCAGTTCGTTTTGCGGGTTTCCCCTAGCGAATCGGCGCGTAATTGCCTAGGTTGCCGTTACCTTTTGACATACTCTGTGCGGTGAATGGGGGCGGGCTTTGCGTCGCCGCGTCCACGCAAACATCCTTTTTACGAGTGGGTTGTGCTCAAAAGTGATCTCATCCGAATTGCTGACCGATCTTCTGACCCCCGATGGCGAGGGCGTGCTAGCGCCCTCCGCACAGGCGCGTCTGCAGGCTTTTTTTGAGGTGCTGCCCCTCGCGCTGATGGAGTTTCGGCTGGAGGGTGTGCGCCTGGTGCTGGTGGCTGCCAATGCAGCGGCGCGGCGCATGCCTGGGCTGGGCGCGGTGCGTGGCCCCGGCACCGATGCACTGGATGTGTTTGACCTGATGCAGGGCGTGGGCATCGTCGAGCAGTTGTGCGCGGTGGCACGTGCCGGCGTGCCGCTGGAGTGCCGACCTGTCGTTCGTGAGCCGGGTCGGCCGGTGCTGGCGTGGGAGATGTCTGCCCGCAGCGTGGCGAGTGTCGCCAGCAAAAGCATCATGGTGACGGTGCGCGATGTGTCCGAGGCAGAAACCCTGCGGGCCGCACTGGCCGCATCCGAGCGCGCCCTGGAGGAGGCACGCCGCGAACTCGATGAGCAGACCGATGTATTCAACACCATGGAAAGCCTGGCGCGCACCGGCCATTGGCGGCAGATTGAAGACCCGGGTGAAACCGTTCTGTTGTGGTCGCCCGGCCTGTGCGACATCGCGGGGTTTGAGCGGCAGGAGTGGCTGAGCCTGGAGCGGGCGCTCAGCGGCATCGTCCCCGAGGATTTGCAGGTTTTCGAGCGGGCGCGCGAAAGTGGGGAGGATGCCGACATCGAATACCGCTGGCGCCGCCCGGATGGCGAGATCCGCTGGATGCGATCACGCATGCGCCACGGGCGTGCTGGCGACGGCATGCCGGTGGAGATGGGCGTGGTGCAGGATGTGACAGACGAGCGCCGCGCAGCCGAGCAGCTGCGCGAGCAACTGCTGTTTATCCGGCGCATCGCCAGCCGCATTCCGGGGTTCATCTACGAATACCGGCTGCATCCCGATGGCGCCAGCAGCGTGCAATACATCAGTGATGCCGTACGCGAGTTCATGGGGGTCCACCCCGAGGATGTGACCCGTGACTTTCAGGTGCTGATGCGGCGCATCGTGCCCGAAGATGCGGCCCATGTGCGGCACTCCGCGGCGGTCTCGCTGCGTACTCTGGTGCCCTGGCAATGTGAGTACCGGGTTTTCATGCCCGACGGCAGCGTGCGCTGGCACATCACCAATGCGGTGCCCCACCGCGAGGACGATGGCTCGGTGGTGTGCCACGGCTTCACCATGGACATCACCGACCGCAAACGCGCCGAACGAGAGATCGAGCGGCTGGCGTTTTATGACGCGCTCACGGGCCTGCCCAACCGGCGCATGCTGCTCGACCGGCTGCAGCGCGCGGTGGCCGCCAGCGCACGCTCGCTGCAGCTCGGCGCCCTGCTGTTCATCGACCTGGACAACTTCAAGGACCTGAACGACACCCTGGGCCACGACATGGGCGACCATCTTTTGTCCCAGGTGGCCGCCCGGCTGCTCAGTTGCGTGCGCGAAATCGACACCGTGGCCCGTTTTGGTGGTGACGAATTCGTGGTCATGCTCGAAACCCTGCACACCGATTTGCCCGACGCTGCCAGCCAGGCTGAAATCGTTGCCGAAAAACTCCTGGCCAGCCTGAATCTGCCCTTTGACCTGGGGGGGCAGCAACACTACAGCACCCCCAGCATCGGCATCACCCTGTTTGGCGACCAGCGCCTGTCGGTGGACGAGCTGCTCAAACGGGCCGACCTGGCCATGTACCAGGCCAAGGCGGCGGGCCGCAACACCCAGCGCTTCTTCGACCCGGACATGCAGGCCGCCGTCAACGCCCGCTCCAACCTGGAGGCCGACCTGCGCCAGGGGCTGGTGCGTGGCGAGCTGTGCGTGCACTACCAGCCTGTGGTGGACCACCACGCCCGCCTGATCGGTGTGGAGGCGCTGGTGCGCTGGCGTCACCCAGAGCGCGGCATGGTCAGCCCCGGTGACTTCATTCCCCTGGCCGAGCAGACTGGCCTGATTTTGCCGCTGGGCCAATTTGTGCTGCAGACCGCGTGCGAACAGCTGCAGTGCTGGAGCGGGCACGAAGCCACGCGCAACCTTTCGATCGCCGTGAATGTCAGCGCACGCCAGTTTCGCCAGCCGGGCTTTGTTGGCGGCGTGCTGCAAACGCTGGCGAACTGCGGCGCCAACCCCACCAAACTCAAGCTCGAACTCACCGAGAGCCTGTTGCTGGGCGACATCGAAGACACCATTGCACGCATGGGGCAGCTCAAGCGCGAAGGCGTCGGATTTGCGCTGGACGACTTTGGCACCGGCTACTCCAGCCTGAGCTATCTCAAGCGGCTGCCACTCGACCAGGTCAAGATCGACCAGAGCTTCGTGCGCGACGTGCTCACCGATCCCAATGACGCGGCCATTGTGCGCACCATCCTGGCATTGGCCGAGAGCCTTGACCTGCAGGTGGTGGCCGAAGGGGTGGAGACCACGGGGCAACTGGCATTCTTGCGCTTGCATGGCTGCGAGCAGTTCCAGGGGTACCTGTTTGGACGACCGGGGCCCGTGGAGAACATCGATGCGTATTTGCACCCCGGGCACTGAGAGGCCGACACGCACCTGTGCGTTGGCGGGAGACGCCGCATGGTGAGGGGCGGCGACGGCCGGCAGGTTTTCGACTGGGTGCTGGATCGCAATGCACGCCGGGCCAGTGGATTGGTGCTGGTGATGGTGGTGGCGTTGCTGGGCAGCTGGCTCGCGGTGGAGGCGGTGGTGCGCTGGCGCGAGTCCGAGCGCAGCGTGGAGCGCGCGCGGCTGCTGGACCAGACCGCCCAGGCGCTGATGGGGCAGGTGCAGGGCGGCGGATTGCTGGGGGTGGTGTCCCTGCTGGGGCTGAGCGAACCGCTGCTCAAGGACATGGCCCGTGGCACGCTGGCACCAGATGACGGCGCGGCCCTGAATCGGCTGGCGGTGGCGCGCGCCAGGTTCCTGATCAATGGCGTCTATGTGATGTCCAGCGATGGCACCGTGGTGGCCCATGAAACCCAGGGCACCAGGTCCACAGGGATCAACCTGGCTTTTCGCCCCTATTTTCAGCAGGCCCTGCGCGGTGCCACCAGCGTGTATGCCGCCATTGGCAGCAATACCAGGGAGCGCGGCCTGTATTACGCGGCGCCACTCTATGAACGCGACACCCCCAGCAGCGCCATCATTGGCGCGGTGATGATCAAGGTGGGGTTTGCATCTGTGGATGCGCAGCTGGCCAGTGCCGGTCTGCCCATGCTGCTGTTGTCTCCCCAGGGCGTGGCCTTCGCGTCGGCCCGCCCCGAATGGCTGTTTGCCATGGCGCCGCCACTGACGCAGGCGCGCATTGATGCCGTTCGCGCTTCACGGCAGATGGGGCACCATTTTGACAACGGCGTGGCCTCGGCGCTGCCGTTTTCTCCCGATGCGGCCCAGGTGGACATCAATGGCGTGGCCCATGCGGTAGGGCGGCGCGACCTGGACTGGAAAGATCCAGGCGGAAGCTGGCAACTGCTGGCGCTGGACGACGTCAGCGCCTTGACGCCGCTGCCCCTGCGGCTGCAAGTGGGAGGCGCGGCCTTGCTGGCGCTGAGCCTGCTGGGCTTGTTGGTGCGGGACATGCTGGTCAGCCGCAGGCGCGTGGCTGCAGCACGCGAGCGGTTTCATGTGCTGGGCGCCGCGCTGGAGAGCAGCCCCGTGGCCGTGGTGATCACCGATGGCGACGGATTCATCGACTGGGTCAATCCGCAGTATGAGCGCAACACGGGCTATGCCCTGACGGACGTGCGCGGCAAAAAACCGTCCATCGTTGCCAGTGGCCAGACGTCGCCGGGCACTTACCAGCAGATGTGGTCTGCGTTGCTGTCGGGGCAGTCCTGGCAGGGACAGTTTGTCAATCGGCGGCGCGACGGCAGCCTGTACCACGACGAGGTCACGCTGTCCCCCGTGTTTGACAAACTTGGCAAGCGCATTGGCATGGTGGGCCTGCACGAGGATGTCACCGAGCGCATGCAGGCACAAAAGGAGGTGCAGCGCCGCGAGCGTCTGCTCAACGAGTTGCTGGAGCAGCAAACCGCCATTTTCGACAATGCACCACCCATCCTGCTGGTTTGCGATGGGCTGTTCAAACAGTTCAACCCGGCATTTGTAGAGCTGATGCGCGGCACGGTGGCGGGTTTGCTGGGGCAAAGCGTTGCCACATTGTTCGGCGGCTCTGGCAGTTCCGAGCAGTTCATTGCGCGCGTGGTGCCCCGGCTGGTGCAGGGGCAGGCATTGCGGGAAGAAGCGACGCTGTGCCGTCTGGACGGCAGCACCTATGTTGCGCGCCTGTCGGGGCGCGGTTTGCAGCTAGAGGGCTGCCAGTCGGCTTCGATCTGGGTGATTGAAGACATCAGCGAGGCACGGCAGGCCGAGGTGGCTATGCGCGAGGCCGCCGAACGGCTGGAGCTGGCCCAGGAGGCCGGCAAGGTGGGCGTGTACGACATCGACCTGGAGAGCGACAGCATCGTCTGGTCGGACAAGCTGGTGGCCATGATCGGCTTGCCTGCGGGCAGCCAGCCCAGCGGACGGGCCGGCTGGCTGGCCTGCCTGCACCCCGATGACCGTGAGCGCGCCAGTGCCTACTTTGATCAGTGCCTGGCAGGCACCGAAAACTACCTGCGCAATTCCTGGCGCATCGTGCGTCCTGACGGCGAGGTGCGCTGGTTTCTGGAGGCCGCCCGCATCATCCGCAATGCACAGGGAAAGGCAGTGCGGGTGGTGGGAGTCAATGTCGATATCCACGACCAGAAGCAGCTCGAAGCGCAGGTGGCGCAGCAGCTGGGTTTTCAGCAGGCCCTGATCGACGCCATTCCGGTGCCGCTGTTCTACAAGGATGCGCAGGGGCGCTACATCGGGTTCAACGCCGCCTATGAAAAAGCCTTTGGCGTGCGCCGTGAGGAGCTGATTGGCAAGACCGTGCTCGACCTGCCGTTTTTGCCGCAGGCAGAACGGGCCCGGTTCGATCGGGATGCGGAGGCAGCGCTGTGCAGTGCGCAGCCGGTGCACAAGGAGGTGGACCTGCCCTATGCCGATGGCGAAATGCACCACACGCTTTTCTGGTTGCATGGTTTTTCGCAGGCCGATGGCTCGCCGGGTGGCGCCATTGGCACGTTTGTGGATATCACCGACCGCCAGAAGGCCGAGCAGAGCCTGCGTCTGGCCAAGGAACTGGCGGAGGAGGCCACCGCCCTCAAGTCCAGTTTTCTGGCGAACATGAGCCACGAGATCCGCACACCCATGAACGCCATCATCGGCATGTCGCACCTGGCGCTCAAGTCGGGGCTGAACGCCCGGCAGCACGACTACGTGAGCAAGATCCAGCAGGCGGGCCAGCATCTGCTGGGCGTGATCAATGACATTCTCGATTTTTCCAAGATCGAGGCGGGCAGGCTGACGGTGGAAAAGCACCCCTTCGTGCTCGACCGCATGCTGGAAGGCGTGGTGGATGTGGTGGGTTACAAGGCCGGCGCCAAGGGGCTGGAGCTGGTCTGCGACGTGGCCGCCGATGTGCCGCCCAACCTGGTGGGCGACGCCTTGCGGCTGGGACAGATCCTCATCAATTTTTCCAACAACGCCATCAAGTTCACCGATCACGGCGAAATCAGCATTGCCGTGCGGGTGCAAGAGCAGGATGCCCGGCGCGTACTGCTGCGCTTTGAAGTGCGGGACACGGGCATCGGCCTCACGGCCGAGCAGATGGACCGGCTCTTTCAGAGTTTTCAGCAGGCCGATACATCCACCACGCGCCGCTACGGCGGCACCGGGCTGGGCCTGGCGATATGCAAGAGTCTGGCCGAGCTGATGGGCGGCGAGGTGGGCGTGCACAGCGAGTTTGGCAAAGGCTCCACCTTCTGGGTGACGCTGCCGCTGGAGCGTGGCGCGCCTGCACGCCGGTTTGAGCCGCCTCCCAGCCTGCGCGGGCGCCGCGTGCTGGTGGTGGACGACAACCACACGGCGGCCACCGTGCTGTCGGACATGTTGTTGTCCATGGGCTTTGTGGTGCAACAGGCGCATTCTGGAGCCGAGGCCCTGGATGTTCTGCGCACCGCCGTGCAACAGCAAACACCCTTTGGCCTGCTGCTGCTGGACTGGCACATGCCCGGCATGGACGGCATTGAGCTGGCGGCGCGCATTCGCAAAATGGGGCTGACCGAAACCCCGCAGATGCTGATGGTCACGGCCTATGGGCGTGAGGAGGTGATGCGCGCTGCCCGCACGCAGGGCATAGAGTCGGTGCTGATCAAGCCCGTGAATGCATCGGTTCTTTTTGACACCCTGATGCAGCCTGCGGAAAACACGGCAATGGGTGAGCGCCCAGAGCCCCATCCAGCACCCGGCAACGATGTGCTGCCCGAGGCCATCCGGGGCGCGCAGGTGTTGCTGGTCGAAGACAACGAGCTCAACCAGCTGGTGGCGGCCGAGTTGCTGCGTGATGCCGGTTTTGTGGTGGATGTTGCCGGCAATGGGCAGATGGCACTGGAGATGCTGGAGGCAACCCGCTACGACGTGGTGCTGATGGACATGCAAATGCCCGTGATGGACGGCGAGACGGCCACGCGGCGGCTGCGCGCCGATGCGCGCTACGCCGACCTGCCCGTCGTTGCCATGACCGCCAACGCCCTGGAGACCGACCGCCAGCGGTGTTTTGCCGCCGGAATGAACGACCATGTGGCCAAGCCCATTGAACCAGCCGTGCTGTGGGCGGCGCTGGCACGATGGATTCGCCCGCGGCCAGGGCTGGGGCAGGCGCCCGGCACCGAACCGGACGCGAACGGTACACCGGCACCGGTGCCGGCGTCCGCTTCTGGTTCCGCGCCGATTGCGTCACTGTCAGTGCCGGGGCTTGATGCGGCGCTGGGCCTGCAGCGCGCGCTGGGCAAGCCGGCGCTCTATGCCGATCTTCTGCGCAGGTTCTGCGATGGGCAGGGCCAGGTGGTGCATACCGTGCGGGAGGCGCTGGCTGTGGGCAATATGTCGCTGGCCGAGCGCGTGGCCCACACCTTGCGATCGGTCGCCGCCAACATCGGCGCAATGGGTGTTTCCGATGCGGCGCAAGCGCTTGAACTGGGGGTGCGGCAGTCTGATCCCGTGCCTGCGCTGCAAGAGCGAGTCGACGCGCTGGCCCTGCGTCTTCAGCCCTTGCTGGCAGGCCTGCAGGCGTGGGTGCAAAGCGCGCCCGTGCCATTGCCGAACGCCGCGCAGGGCGGGCCGAGCGAGGCATCTGGAGTGCTGGCGCAATTGCGCAGCCTGCTGGCGCAGGACGATTCAGCAGCGGTGGAGTATTTGCAACACAATGTGAGGGTGTTGGAGCTGGTACTTGGCAGTGCTCTGCGGGCCATCGAAGAACACACCAGCAACTACGATTTTGAGAAGGCGCTGGCAGTGCTGGATGCCGCCGGCACCCAACCCGCGCCGCACACGGTTCCCCCGCATTGAACGGCCCTATCTGCAGGAAAAATCATGGACAACGCGCCTTTTTCTTCCAGCCCTCCAGAGCATGCGCAAAAGCCCATTGCCACGGTGCTGGTGGTGGACGACACGCCCGACAACCTCACCTTGATGGGCAGCTTGCTGCGCGAGCATTTTCAGGTCAAGGTGGCCAACCACGGGGAGAAGGCGCTCAAAATTGCACTCTCCGACACCCCCCCAGATCTGATCCTGCTCGACATCACCATGCCGCAGATGGACGGCTATGAAGTGTGTCGGCGCCTGAAGGCAGAGCCTGCCACCCGGGATATTCCGGTGATCTTTCTGACCGCGCGCTCCGAGCCCGACGACGAGCGGGCCGGCCTGGCGCTGGGGGCGGTGGACTACATCACCAAGCCCATCAGCCCGCCCATTTTGCTGGCGCGGGTCAACACGCATCTGGCGCTCAAGGCCACGTCAGATTTTCTGCGCGACAAGAGCGTCTACCTGGAGCGCGAGGTGGCCATGCGCACGCTGGAGGTGCAGGCCATCCAGGACGTGACCATCATGGCCATGACTTCGCTGGCTGAAACGCGCGACAACGAGACCGGCAACCACATCCGGCGCACGCAGCTCTATGTCAAGACCCTGGCGGAGCGGCTGCGGCACCACCCGCGCTTTGAGCACCTGCTGAACGACCGCATGATCGAGCTGCTTTACAAGTCGGCGCCGCTGCACGACATCGGCAAGATCGGCATTCCGGACAGCATCCTGCTGAAACCCGGCAAGCTCACGGTGGAAGAGTTTGAAATCATGAAAACGCACACCACGCTGGGCCGCAATGCCATTGAGGATGCAGAGCGCCGCTTGGGCATGCGCGTGGCGTTTTTGAGTGTGTCCAAGGAAATCGCCTACAGCCACCAGGAAAAATGGGACGGCTCGGGCTACCCCGAAGGATTGGCGGGGGACGCCATTCCCGTTTCTGCCCGTCTCATGGCCGTGGCCGATGTGTACGACGCGCTGATCAGCAAGCGTGTTTACAAGCCTGCCTTCTCGCATGATCAGGCCTGCGGCACCATTGTCCGGGGCAAGGGCACGCATTTCGACCCCGACATGGTGGACGCCTTCGTGGACATTGCCGAAGACTTTCGCTGCATTGCGCAAAAGTATCCGGACCCTGCATAAGGTACAACCCCCTTAGTCGCTTCGCGCCTTTCCCCTTCTCTCGAATTGCTGCGCAATTCGGGAAGGGGACGCAGCCAGTGCGGCGGGGCGGCCCTTGCACGGCTGCTCTGGTGTACGTCCCGCCCGCGGCATAGTCCAGCGACAAGACCTCACCGGTGGTCATCGTGTGCTGGCTTAGCGGCTGTGCGCAGTGGATGGATTCAGAAAGGAGCGTCTTCGCCGGCAGCGGCGGGGCTGTCGGGGTGTTCGCTGGCTGCGGGGGCTGCTGGTTCCGCGGCATCTTCACCGGCAGCCTGGCGCACAGCTGCCTTGTCGCCCGCACCCGCGAACTTGCTGTACTTGCCCAGAAGAGGCACCAGCTGACCATAAATGCGCGGGTTGCCCGCCATGCATTCGCGCTGCTCCAGGAAGTCGGCCTCACCCGTGAAATTGCCCACCAGGCCACCGGCCTCGGTGATCAGCAGCGAACCCGCCGCCACGTCCCAGATCGACAGGCCGGTTTCAAAAAAACCGTCGGTAAAACCTGCGGCCACGTAGGCCAGGTCGAGCGCGGCAGCGCCGGGGCGGCGCAGGCCGGCCGTGCGCTGCATCACGTCGCTCATCATGTTGAGATAGCTCTTGAAGTTGTCGCCCGGACGGAAGGGGAAGCCGGTGGAAATCAGGCAGTCCTTGAGCTGGGTGCGCTTGCTCACGCGGATGCGGCGCTCGTTCAGGTAGGCGCCACGGCCCTTGGTGGCGGTGAACAGGTCATTGCGCGAAGGGTCGTAGATGACCGCCTGCTCGACCTTGCCCTTGACGGCCAGCGCAATGCTGACGCAATAGACAGGAAAGCCGTGGATGAAGTTGGTGGTGCCGTCCAGTGGGTCGATGATCCAGACGAATTCTGAATCCTTGGCACCATATTCGGTGCCCGATTCTTCGGCCAGGATGCCATGGCCGGGGTAGGCCGTGAGCAGCGTCTCGATGATGATCTTTTCGGACGCGTGGTCCACTTCGGTCACGAAGTCGTTGATCTGCTTTTGCGAGATCCGCACCGATTCCACATCAAGGGCCGCGCGGTTGATGATGGCGCCGGCGGCGCGTGCGGCCTTGATGGCCACGTTGAGCATGGGGTGCAGATTGGACGACATAAATTGTGAGAGAAGGACAGGGGCCTGAACGCCAGGCCTGAACCGACGATGCGGCGACAAGGGAGGTGATTCTACCCGCTGCGCCCAAGACTGGCCTGGGCGGGTGCTCGATGGAGCCGTGGGCAAGATGCCTTGTGCGGCAGCGTCATTTGCCCTGAGCTGTCGTCAGCCGTCCCCAGCCGCCTTCAGCCGCATGTTGCCTTTGATACCGTGCAGCAGCGACCGTTGGCGACCTCGCGCGGCTTTCATGCAGCAGTCAGGGCAGCCGCAGCCACTGGCCTTCTTGTGCCGTGGTTTGCTGCAATGGCCCGTTGCCGAGGGTGAATTCGACCGTCAGGCTCTTGCGTGCGCCGGGGGCAGGGTCGGTGCCGGCGAGGTTGTTGTCCACCGACACTTGCAGCCGACCGTCGCGCACCTGGCTGCGCAGGCGTGCGGTGACGTCCACCTGGCGGTAGCCGTCACCATAGAGCGCGCGCTGGACCGTAACCCGCCCATTGCCTGCATCGTTGCCATAGCCCGCATCGTTGCGCCTGCCACCCTGGTTCCACTGACCAGCACGGGTGCCCGTGAGGCGCGCAGCGTCGATCCAGCTGCCCTCAGCAAACTCGAGGATGTGGGGCTGATCGCCGTAGCCACGCGTTTGGATTTGCAGGGTTTTTCTTTGGCCGGGGGCCGGGTCGGTATTGAAAAGCTCATTGGTCAGCTGGAAGCGCTTGTTGCGTCGCACCAGCTGGCGGATCGTTTGGGTCACATCCACGCGCGATGTGTGGGCGCCATAGGTGGCTTGCAGAATTTCTTGATTGCCACGGTTCGCGTTGACGGGTTCGACCGCCTGCCTGCCCATGTTGTCGCCACGCTGACCCCAGCGGCCAGTGCTCCAGCCCAAGAACTGGGCGCCATCTACCCAGCTGTACTCGATGTAATCGAAGGTGCGTGGCTGACCGTCAGGTCCGCGGGCATGGATGCGCAGCATCTTGCGCTGGCCGGGGGCCGGGTCGACATTGTTGAACAGGTCGTTGGTGAGCTTGAAGCGCTGGTCGCGCGCGGCCAGTTGCTTGAGCCGGTCCGTCACATCAATGACGCTCTGATCGGTGCCATAGACGGCCTGCAGGATCTGGTATTGACCGTCGTCGCGCTGGGCCCACGCGGTGGACGACATGACAAGCGCGAACATGAGCAGCAGCCAGCTGCCCAGGGTTTTTGCGAGAGGGTTGGGAGCGTGCATGCAGACCTTCTTGTGGGTTGGGGGAGAAAAAGTGAACGCCATGGTTTACCCAATAAAAGACGCCACTGCCACCTTAACGCCTGGAGAGGGCGGTCAGTGCACACCTTGCCAGCAGTTGTAACAGCGCTTTACGCGATCACTCCGAACCGGGAGCGCAGGGAGCGACCTGCGGTTCGGGACAAACGCTCGCCCGTTCGGGGCACACACGCATGGCCAGCGGCGACAATGGCGCATGCCCCGGTGGCCCGCCGTTTCTCTTTGATTTCACCATGCGTACCCGTTTCATACTGATCCAGACCAGCCATGCCGGCAATGTGGGTGCAGCCGCACGTGCCATGAAAACCATGGGTTTTGACGACCTGGTGCTGGTGGCGCCGCGCTGGCCCAACGTGTTGCGGCGCGAAGAAACCATCCAGCGCGCCAGCGGTGCCCTTGATGTGCTGGAAAACGCCCGCATCGTCGCCACCCTCGACGAAGCCCTGGATGGCATGAGCCACCTGTGCGCCACCGCGATGACGCCGCGCGACTTCGGCCCGCCCGCCGCCAGCCCCCGGGCGCATTTCGAGATGCTATTGAAAAGAGAGCTGCTAGCGCTTGATGGGAAAGCGCCAGAGGTCGAAAATGTTCCAGAACCGGCCGCTGCGGCAGCGGAATCGGGCGTGGCCTTTCTGTTTGGTTCCGAGCGCTTTGGCATGGCCAACGAGGATGTGTACCGTTGCCATGTGGCGCTTTCCATTCCCACCAACCCGGGGTTTGGGTCGCTCAACCTGGGCGCCGCCATCCAGGTGATCGCCTACGAATGGCGCCAGGCGCTGGGCGGGTTTGCGGTGCAGGATGCCACCCCCACCCGTGCGCAGGCCGATGCCGCCCAGGTGGCTGGCATGCTCGCCCACTGGGAGCAGGCGCTTGCCGGCATTGGCTTTCTCGACCCGGCAGCGCCCAAGAAGCTCATGCCGCGCCTGAACCAGCTTTTCAACCGCGCGCAACTGAGCCCGGAGGAAATCCACATCCTGCGTGGTGTCGCCAAAGCCATGCTCGAGACGGCACAGGCAAAGCGCTAGACTGCATTTACATATTCCAAAAACAACGAAACCATGTTTGCCCGCCTGCGTTCCGACATCCAGTGCATCCTTGATCGCGACCCCGCTGCCCGCAGCACCTGGGAGGTGATCACCTGCTACCCCGGCTTGCACGCGGTGTGGCTGCACCGGCCTGCGCACTGGTGCTGGGGCCATGGTTTCAAGTGGCTGGGTCGCTTTATCTCGCACTTGGCGCGCTGGTTCACGGGCATCGAGATCCACCCCGGTGCCAAGGTGGGCGAGCGCGTGTTCTTTGACCACGCCATGGGCGTGGTGGTGGGCGAGACGGCCGAAATTGGCGACGGCTGCACCATCTACCAGGGCGTCACGCTGGGCGGCACCTCGCTCTACAAGGGCGCCAAACGCCACCCCACGCTGGGCCGCGATGTGGTGGTGAGCGCCGGCGCCAAAGTGCTGGGCGGCTTCGCGGTGGGTGATGGCGCAAAAATCGGCAGCAACGCCGTGGTCATCAAGCCCGTGCCTGCGGGCGCCACGGCCGTGGGCATCCCGGCGCGCATCATCCCCTCCAAAGAGGGCCAGAGCGCCGACGTGACCGAGCCGCAGCAGGCGCGCAAGTTCACGGCCTATGGCATCACGCAAGAGGACGACCCGCTGTCGCAGGCCATGCGCGGCCTGATCGACAACGCCTCTTCGCAGGAGCACCAGATCGCACTGCTGTGGCAGGCCATCGAGAAGCTCTCCAACTGTGTCAAGACGGGCGACTGCGTGCCCGACGACGCCGCGCTCAAGGAACAGTTCGAGGCAGGCAAGTTCAACGATCTGGTGGGCAAGTAGGCGGCAGCCAGTCGCCCAAAAAAGAAGCACTCCAAGGGAGTGCTTCTTTTTTTATAGCTGCTTGCGCTTAATGCATAAGCGCTAGCGGCCAGTTTGGCTAAAAGTTCAGGGTGCAGGCCGTTCAGAACGGCTTGATCGCCACCTTCAGCACACCGTCGCGCTGGTGGGCGAACAGGTCGTAGGCGGCCACGATGTCGTCGAGCTTGTAGTGGTGCGTGACCAGCACGCCCAGGTCCAGGCGGCCCGACGCCACCACGTTCATCAGGCGGCGCATGCGCTCCTTGCCGCCGGGGCACAGCGCGGTGCGGATGGTGTGGTCGCCCAGGCCCGCCGCAAACTGCGCCAGCGGGATGGTGAGGTCTTCGGAATACACGCCCAGGCTCGACAGCGTGCCACCGGGCCGCAGCACCTTCATGGCTTGCGCAAACGTGGCCTGCGTGCCCAGCGCCTCGATGGAGCTGTCCGCGCCCTTGCCACCGGTGAGTTTCATCACCTCGTCAACCACGTCCACGTTGCGGAAGTTCAGCGTCACGTCGGCGCCCATCTTCTTGGCAATGCCCAAACGGTGGTCGTTGCCGTCCACGGCGATGATGGTCGTGGCGCCCAGCAGGCGTGCACCTGCGGTGGCGCACAGGCCGATGGGCCCCTGCGCAAACACCACCACCGTGTCGCCAATGCGGATGTTGGCGTTTTCGGCGCCCTTGAAGCCGGTGGACATGATGTCGGGGCACATCAGCACCTGCTCGTCGGTCAGGCCATCGGGGATAGGGGCCAGATTCGCCTGTGCATCGGGCACCAGCACATATTCGGCCTGGGTGCCGTCGATCAGGTTGCCAAAGCGCCAGCCGGCGGTGGCCTTGTAGCCATGGCAGCCGCACAGGCCTTGCGCAATCAGGTAGCTGCCGTCTTGTGAAGGTGCGCCATCTTGCGCGGCATACGAGTTGAAGTTGGGGCAGATGGCTCCCGCAATCACGCGTTGGCCCTCGGTGTAGCCCTGCACGGCACTGCCCAGTTTTTCGATCACGCCCACGGGCTCATGCCCCACCGTCAGGCCCTTGGCCACGGGGTATTCGCCCTTGAGAATGTGCACGTCCGTGCCGCAGATAGTGGTGGTGGTGATGCGCACCAGCGCATCGTTGGGGCCCACATCGGGGATGGGCTTGTCGGCCAGCTCGATGCGGCCTTTGTCGACAAAAACGGCGGCTTTCATCATGGCGGTCATGGTGGTGCTCCTTGGGTGTGAAAGCACCACCTTACGCCGAATGCGTGTCCGTAGCGTGCCGACGCTGGAGTGGACTGCTCGGGTATGAAAAAAGCGCCGGCTGTCTTATCGGGCGCGCACTGCCGACTTGGGCCGGAAGGCCTTGCACACCTCGTCGCGTGTTTCGAGATAAGGCCCGCCAATGAGGTCGATGCAATACGGCACGGCGGCAAAGATGCCCGGCACCAGTTGCGCACCGGTCGCATCCTTGAGGCCTTCCAGCGTTTCGGCAATCGCCTTGGGCTGGCCGGGCAGGTTGATGATGAGGCTCTGTTCGCGCACCACAGCCACCTGGCGCGAAAGAATGGCCGTGGGCACAAACCGCAGGCTGATCTGGCGCATTTGCTCGCCAAACCCCGGCATCTCCTTGTGCGCCACGGCCAGCGTGGCCTCGGGCGTCACGTCGCGCAGGGCTGGGCCGGTGCCGCCGGTGGTCAGCACCAGGCTGCAGCCCTCGTTGACCAGCGCGATCAGCGTGGCGCTGATGGTGTCCTGTTCGTCGGGGATCAGGCGGGGCTCGAAAGTAATGGGGTTGAGCAGGGCGCGGGTGAGCCAGTCCTGCAGGGCGGGCAGGCCCTTGTCTTCATACACACCGGTGCTGGCGCGATCACTGATCGAGACGATGCCGATCTTGACCGGGTCGTGGAGCGCTTCACTCATCGTGGTCCTCGTCTTCGGGGGTGTTGTCTTCACCGGCCGCGCCGCCCAGATGCTCACGCACCAGCTGGAACAGCTCGCGGTAGGCGCGGCCCTTGCGCGGGGCCAGGCCCTCGGAGACCTGAACGTTGGCGGTCTTGCCGGCCGGGGTTGCATCCTTGCGTGCCTGGCGGATCAGCGCGCGCAGTTGCTGGGTATCGGTGTCGGGGTGCTCGGCCATCCAGGGGGCCAGGGCAGCGTCGTCGGCAATCAGCCGGTCACGCCAGTGCTCGGCCAGGTGCAGCGAGAGTTTTTCGCTGGCCGATCCCTTGTGCTGCTCCTCCAGTGCCTGCCGTGCGGCCTGCACCAGCTCGGGTTCAAGCTTGCGCATGAGCTTGCCCACATACTGCATCTGGCGGCGCTTGCCTTCAAAGTTGGTGATGCGCTTGGCTTCGGCCAGGGCGTCCACCAGCTTGTCGGGCAGGCCCACGGCTTCGAACAGGTCGGTGCGAAGCGTTAGCAGCTCTTTGCCCAGGTCTTGCAGTTCATCGCTTTCGCGTTTGAGATCGGTACGGCTGGCATCGGGCGTGCCTTTGAGTTCGGCCTTGAGCTGAATGTCCAGTTCGCTGCCTTCGGCAACGAACTGGCCTCGCACAAAGTAGCCTTTTTTGGGTTTGCGTGACATGGGTGGGGGCAAAGAGAGAGGTGGCGCAGCGCGCACCACAGCGGCAAGTATCATAGCCGCCGCTATGAATAAACCCACCAAA